>DATCJI010000201.1:0-1650 GCA_036562835.1 Xanthobacteraceae bacterium
CGGATGAGCGAAGCGAAATCCGGGGCATTTATTAGCCCGCATGGCTCATTCGGGCTACGGCTATTCCGCCGCCGCTTTTAACCCGAGCCACTCATCAAGGTCGTTCAGCGCGCGCCGGGTAAGCGCCTGTTTTTTGGCCAAGCTCTTTTCGGTCCCGCGCAGGCGTTGGTTACCGTTGCCGCGAGTGCTTCCCATAAGCGGCGGAAACAATCCGAAATTTATGTTCATGGGCTGATAGGAACGGCGCCCAGTATCCGCACCCTCTGCATCGAGATGCCCACCGGTAATGTGAGTCAGCAAGGCACCGATGCCTGTGGTCGGCGGCGGGGCCTCGAGGCGTTCTGACAAACGCTCCGCCGCCGCAAAACGGCCGGCAAGTAGACCGATGGCTGCGGATTCCACATACCCCTCGCAGCCGGTGATCTGGCCCGCAAAGCGCAGCCGCGGTTCGCGTTTGAGCCGCAGCTGAGCATCAAGCAGCTTCGGCGCATTGATGAACGTATTGCGGTGGATGCCGCCCAGCCGCGCAAACTCGGCATTCTCCAGCCCCGGGATGGTGCGGAAGATGCGGCCCTGCTCGCCATGCTTGAGCTTGGTCTGGAAGCCAACCATGTTGAAGAGGGTGCCCAAGCGATTGTCCTGACGCAGCTGCACCACTGCATAGGGTTTCACGCCGGGTGCGTGCGCGTTGGTGAGCCCGAAGGGCTTCATGGGACCATGGCGCAGTGTCTCGGGGCCGCGCTCCGCCATCACTTCGACAGGAAGACAGCCATCGAAGTAGGGCGTCTCCCAATCGTGAAACGTGGTTTTTTCGCCCGCGAGAAGCGCCGCCACAAACTGCTGATACTGCTCCCGCGAGAGGGGACAATTGATGTAGTCGGCGCCCGTGCCGCCCGGCCCTGCCTTGTCGTAGCGGGACTGCCGCCACGCCACCTGCATGTTGATCGAATCCCGGTGTACGATGGGCGCGATGGCGTCGAAGAAGGCGAGGGCGCCTTCGCCGGTCAGGCGGACAATCGCCTCGGCAAGAGCCGGGGAGGTGAGGGGACCGGTGGCGATGATGACGTTGTCCCACTCCAGCGGCGGCAAGGCCGCGACCTCCTGACGCTCGATTGCGACGAGCTCGTGCGCCGCAAGGGCCGTGCTGACCGCTTCGGCGAAGCCTTCGCGATCGACCGCCAGTGCCGAGCCCGCGGGCACCTGGTTCGCATCGGCGGCGCTCATGATCAGCGAGCCGAGCCGGCGCATCTCCTCGTGCAGGAGACCTACGGCATTGTGTTCCTTATCGTCGGAGCGGAATGAGTTGGAGCAGACCAGCTCTGCAAGCTTGGCCGTTTTGTGAGCCGCGGTTGCGCGGACGGGGCGCATCTCGTGCAGCACAACCGGCAGGCCCCGCGTTGCGAGCTGCCATGCGGCCTCGGAGCCCGCGAGACCGCCGCCGATAATATGAACTGGTGACGAGGACTGGGCCATGTATGCAAGCTAGAGCAGATTCCGTTCGAATTCACCCATAACCCGCGTGCCTGAAATAGTTGCGAGCTTCGCGGGCAGTTACCATGCAGGCGAACCTGCCAATTCGGCGGCGCAGACCCGGGATTGTACGTTCCGCTGCCTTGCGCAGAGACGCCTTGAGCGCGCTGAATGGCATTT
>DATCJI010000235.1:0-1517 GCA_036562835.1 Xanthobacteraceae bacterium
CGCCATGCCGCCCATTTCGAGCAACCGCTCCTTTAATTCGTCAAGCCCGAGCTGAAAGCGCGATCGCATCATCATCCGAACCTTCCTGTAATGTAGTCTTCGGTGCGCTTGTCGGACGGCGCGGTGAAGATCTTTTCTGTCTTGTCGTACTCGATCAACTTGCCCAGGAGAAAGAAGCCGGTGTAGTCGGCCACGCGTGCGGCCTGCTGCATGTTGTGGGTCACGATGACTACGGTGAACTCCGTCTTGAGCTGAAAGATGAGTTCCTCGATCTTCCCCGCGGAGATCGGGTCCAATGCGCTTGCCGGCTCGTCCATCAATAGCAGTTCGGGCTGCACGGCCAGCGCACGCGCGATGCAGAGTCTTTGTTGCTGGCCGCCGGAAAGCGATGCGCCCGACTTTTTCTTCAGCACATCCTTTACTTCATCCCACAGCGCGGCCATGCGCAGCGAGTGCTCGACCGCGCTATCGAGTTCCTGCTTGTCGCGAAAGCCGTTGAGCCGCAACCCCGCTGCAACGTTGTCATAGATCGACATGGTGGGAAACGGGTTCGGCTTCTGAAAGACCATGCCGATACGGCGGCGCACGTCGACGGCATCCTGATTGGGCTTGTACACGTCGATGTCACCCACCTGCACCGAGCCGCTGAGCCGGGCCTCCGGGATCGTCTCATGCATGCGGTTGAGGCAGCGGACGAAGGTCGACTTGCCGCAGCCGGATGGCCCGATTACGGCCGTGACGCAGTTGGCGCCGGCCTTCAGGTTCACCTCTTTTAAGACCTGCATCTTGCCAAACCAAGCGTTCAGGTCCTTGACTTCGATTGCCACACCCATTCGGTTGGCGCTCCCATTAAAAAGTTATGCGTTGTGCCGCACGTTTCCGCGGCTGGTCACAAGGCGAACGGCGGCGACTGCTACGACAATCAGCGCAATCAGAATCAAAGCGCCCGCCCACGCCTGCCGGTGCCATTCATCGAAGGGCGAGATTGCGTACGCGAAGATCTGCAGCGGCAGCGCCGCCGTGGGCTGGTTCGGATTCCAATTCCAGAACTGATTGCCGAATGCGGTGAACAGCAGCGGGGCCGTCTCGCCCGCCACGCGCGCAAAGGCCAGCATGCATCCGGTGATGACGCCCTTGGATGCGGTGCGCAGTGTGATCTGCAGTGTTGCCCGCCACTGCGGAATACCCAAGCCCATGGCCGCTTCGCGAATTGTGTTCGGCACCATCAGCATCATCTCTTCGGTGGTACGCGCCACGGTCGGAATCATCATGATTCCCAGCGCAACGCCAGCCGAAAGCGCCGAGAAGTGCTGCTGCCGCAGCACGACCAGGGAATACACCGCGATGCCAACCACGATCGACGGCACGCCGTTGAGCACATCCGCCGTGAAGCGCACAGCCGTGGCGTAGCGGCCGCCGCGAAACTCGGAGAGATAGATTCCCGTACCGATTCCAAGCGGCAGTCCAAACAGCGCGCCGATGCCGAGGATCAATGCCGAACCCGCAATGGCGTTGGC
>DATCJI010000248.1:0-3830 GCA_036562835.1 Xanthobacteraceae bacterium
GGTCCTCGATCGAGCCGCCTCCGCGCGCGACGATGAGAAGATCGGGCCTGCCCGGTAAACCTTTTGCAGGCAACGCGTTGAAGCCCGCAATGGCGGCCGCAACCTCCTGAGCGGCGCCCTCACCCTGCACCCGCACCGGCCAGACCATGACGCGGCGGGGAAATCGATCGTTCAGGCGGTGCAGAATATCCCTGATGACAGCGCCTCCAGGCGACGTAATCACCCCGATCAGCTGCGGCAGGAACGGCAGCGGCTGCTTTCGACGCGCATCGAATAAACCCTCCGCGGCGAGCGCCTTCTTGCGTTGGTCGAGCAGCACCATGAGCGCGCCGATTCCGGCGGGCTCGAGCGTCTCGACCACAATCTGATAGCTCGATTTACCCGGATAGGTCGTCAGACGGCCGGTGACAACCACCTCGAGGCCTTCCTCGGGCTTGATGCGCAGGCGCGCGAGGGCCGTGCGAAAAAGAACAGCGTCGATTTTCGCGCTCTCGTCCTTCAGGCCGAAATAGCAGTGCCCGGAACTGTGGTGGATTTTGCAACCGGAGATTTCACCGCGCACGCGCACATAGCCAAATGCGTCCTCGACAGTCTTGCGCAATGCAGCCGAGAGCTGTGAGACAGTCCATTCGCGAGCGTTGGGTCGTATCTGCTCGTTCATGCTCAGCGGCTGAACCATTTCGTGCTGTGATCCACAATCACTCGGGCCGGGTTCTAAGCGCCAGGGTTTGCGTCATACTGCTCGTCCGTCACATGTTCGAGCCA
Source organism: Xanthobacteraceae bacterium (assembly GCA_036562835.1). Classification (GTDB taxonomy): domain Bacteria; phylum Pseudomonadota; class Alphaproteobacteria; order Rhizobiales; family Xanthobacteraceae; genus VAZQ01. The sequence continues at coordinate 766 of DATCJI010000248.1, forward strand.
GGTGACGTGCTTGCCGTCGAGACTCTCCTGCATGGCCAAGTGGACCATGTCGGTCGTGGGTCCGGCGCCATGCCAGTGCTTTTCGCCAGGCGCGATCCACACCGTGTCGCCCGCGCGTATCTCACGGATCGGGCCGCCCCACAGCTGGACACGACCGAGCCCGGAAAGGACATGCAGTGTTTGACCCAGCGGATGCGTGTGCCAAGCGGTGCGCGCGCGCGGCTCGAAGCGCACCCAGGCGCAGCGGATGCGCGCGGGCGCGGGCGCCTCGATGATCGGATTCTGCCAAACGGTGCCGGTAAACGACTCGGCAGGGCCGCGGCGCGACGGTGCCGACCCCAATGGCTTTATTTCCATGCTCGCTTTCCTCCGCGCATCTGCTGAGCGGAGCGTCCTAGCACCGAACGAGAACCGCCAGAAGGGCAAACGAAAGTCTTTGTTCGTTGCCTGATTGACGCAGCATGGTATGAGCAGCCGCGGATCATTGTTGCGCTTGCGAGCACGCGCATGAATATTCTCATTATCGGCTCGGGTGGGCGCGAGCATGCGCTCGCGTGGAAGATTGCCGCAAGTCCGCTCGTCGAGCGGCTCTATTGCGCGCCGGGCAATGCAGGCATTGCCAGGGAATGCGAGCTCGTGGCGATCGAGCCGGGCGACCACGCCGGCATCATCGGTTTCGCGCAATCACGAAAAGTCGATCTGGTCGTGGTTGGCCCCGAGGCGCCGCTTTGTGCCGGCATCGTCGATGATCTTTCTGCCGCAGGCATCAAGGCCTTTGGACCGAGCAAGGCGGCGGCCCGGCTGGAAGGCTCGAAAGGATTCACGAAAGAGCTCTGCAAAGCGAACGCAATTCCGACGGCACGCTACGCGCGGTTCGCTGCTCTTGCGGCCGCCAAAGATTACGTGCGCAGCCATGGCGTGCCCATTGTGGTGAAGGCAGACGGCCTCGCGGCGGGCAAAGGCGTGACGGTCGCCCAAAGTGCTGCCGAGGCCGAAGCGGCGCTCGAGGCGATCTTTGCGGGCGCAAACGGCGGGACCGAAGTCGTCGTCGAGGAGATGCTGGTGGGAGAGGAGGCCTCCTTCTTTGCGCTTTGCGACGGGGAGCACGCAGTCCCCCTTGCCACCGCACAGGATCACAAGCGTGCCTTCGACGAAGATAAGGGGCCTAACACGGGCGGCATGGGCGCCTACTCGCCGGCGCCGGTGATGACGCCGGAAATGTCCGACCGCACCATGCAAGAGATCGTGCTGCCCACCTTACGGGCGATGCGCAATGCGGGGGCGCCATACAAGGGCGTGCTGTATGCCGGGCTGATGATCACCGAGGACGGTCCGCAGCTGATCGAATACAATGTCCGCTTCGGCGATCCCGAATGTCAGGTGCTCATGCTGCGCCTCATGTCGGATTTGGTCCCGGCCCTGCTCGCCTCCTGCGACGGCATGTTCAAGAATTTCGATCTTCGCTGGTATGAGGACGTCGCGCTGACGGTCGTGATGGCGGCGAAGGGCTATCCCGGCAGCTACGCGAAAGGCTCCGTGATCGAGCATCTTGATGAGGCGGCGAAGATCGAGGGCGTCGAAATCTTTCACGCAGGGACTACTGAACAAGACGGCCGGATTGTTGCCAACGGCGGTCGCGTGCTCAATGTATCGGCGATCGGCAAGACCGTTGCCGAAGCGCAAAAACGCGCCTATGCGGCGATCGATCGCATCCATTGGCCGGAGGGTTTCTGCCGGCGCGATATCGGCGCCCGCGCAGTGACGCGGGAGAAGATGTTTGTAAGAGAAGGTGGCTAGCGTGGCGGTTCAGAAGTCCGCATCATTCTTCCGGCGAGTTCAATTGCGGACTTCTGAACCAAAGCCACACTATTCACCAAGTTGCTAGCGTCCTTCGATTCCGAAGTTCGCAATGCGGGTGCTGCACGATGAAACGAACTTCGGAATCGGGACGCCAGTGAGCGATCTTGCGGATCTGTATCCGGGATTTGCCGCGAAATGGATCGATACGGCGGCGGGACGCATTTTTGCGCGCATCGGCGGGCAAGGCCCCGCATTGCTACTCGTGCACGGCCATCCGCAGACGAACGTCATGTGGCATCGCGTTGCCCCGCTGCTCTCTTCGCGGTTCACGCTCGCCATCGCGGACCTGCCCGGCTACGGCTGGTCCGATGCACCGGAATCAGATGCCGAGCACGCCCCGTACACCAAACGCGCCATGGCCGCCGCCATGATCGAGGTGATGGAGGTGCTCGGGCACGTGCGCTTCCTTCTCGCTGGACATGATCGTGGAGGCCGCGTTGGTTACCGGCTTGCGCTCGATCACCCGGGTCGTGTCAGCAAGCTCGCCCTGCTCGATATCGTGAGCACGTGGCACATGTGGCATCGCATGGACGCACGCCTTGCGATGCGCGCGTGGCACTGGCCGTTCCTCGCGCTGGGCGCCCCTTTTCCCGAGACGGTGATCGGCAAGGACCCGCTTTATTTCTTTGATTGGCGTGTTGCGCGCGGCACTAAAACAAAGACGTTGTCGGTATTCGATCCGCGCGCGCTGGCGCATTATCACGCCTTCTACAGCGATCCAGGGCGCATCCACGCTACGTGCGAGGATTACCGCGCCGGCCGCACCACCGATCTGCGCCACGACGAGATCGACCGCGCGGCGGGCAAGAAGATCACATGCCCGGTGCTGGCGATCTGGGGCGCAGACGGCGGGGTTGCCGCCGAGACGGATGACCCGCTCGCCGCCTGGCGCGAGTGGGCGCATGACGTGCGGGGCTTTGCTCTTGATTGCGGGCATTATCTCGCCGAGGAAGCGCTGGAGGCGACCGCAACGGCGCTGATCGAATTTTTTGAGCAGTCGTGAACCTTTCCTCGTCCACCAAGCGCCTTGATCGTCAGGCCGCGTTTTCCGGAACAAAAGAGGTAGCGGCTCCCCTCGCGGTCGACACCGCGCGCCTGCACGCTTTTCTTTCAGAACGCCTGCCGGACTTTGAAGGCCCCGTCGTGATGCGCCAGTTCAAAGGAGGTCAATCAAACCCGACTTATCTGATCGAGACGCCAATGTG
>DATCJI010000283.1:0-3745 GCA_036562835.1 Xanthobacteraceae bacterium
CGAAGGTTTGCATCAGCTGGCGAAAGCCCAGTCCTTCGACGCCGCCGAGCAGGTTTTCCGCACTGACTTCGAAGCCGTCGAAAGCAATCTCGTATTCCTTCATGCCGCGATAGCCGAGCACTTCGATCTCTGTCCCCGACATGCCGGGCGCGGGAAAAGGATGCTCGTCGGTGCCGCGCCGCTTTTCGGCAAGAAACATGGATAGCCCACGATAGCCCGGATCGGCGGGGTTCGTGCGCGCCAGTAGCGTCATCACATCAGCGCGGACCGGATGCGTGATCCAGGTCTTGTTGCCGTGGATGCGATAGACCTCTCCGTGCCGGACGGCGCGGGTCTTTAAGGATGCGAGATCGGAGCCCGCATTCGGCTCGGTGAACACAGCCGTCGGTAAAACCTCGCCGCTGGCGATCCTGGGCAGCCATTTGCGTTTCTGCTCGGCAGTGCCACCGCTGATGATGAGCTCGGCGGCAATCTCCGAGCGTGTGCCGAGCGAGCCTACCCCGATGTAGGCGCGCGAAAGCTCCTCGGAGACGACGCACATGGATTCCTTTCCCAAGCCGAGGCCGCCATATTCGGGGGGAATAGTGAGACCGAACACGCCAAGTTCGCCCATCTGCGTGATGATCTCGTAGGGGATGTAAGCGTTCTGCCGATGCCACTGCTGCGCCTGCGGCATCACTTCGCTCTCGGCGAATTTGCGCATCTCCTCGCGAATGCTATTGAGCGTGTCGTCGAGACCGCAGTCGCCAAAAGTTGCATCGGGGTGCGCGCGCATCAGCTCAATCAGCCGAGCGCGTCGATCCACATTGCCGTGCACAAATCCTTCCAGAATGGTTCCCAGCCGCTGCGCAACGGCAGTCGCAGACAGGCCGAGATCGGAGGGGCGGACAATCTCGCCCGGGCTGATCGGAATGCCGCCGGCGATTTGCTCGAGGTATTCACCGATACCGAGCTGCACCAGTAATGCCTCGAGCGCGCCCAGCCTGCCGGTCGAGTGCAGGCGTTCGGCATAGGCCGCGAGCTGACGGATCGACTCGACGTAGGTCGCAAGCCAGGCAAGGCCATGCGTCGCCCGCTGCTCGCGCTCGAACAGCCCCTCAACAATATGGTCCTCGGCCATGACGCGCTGGCGCACCGCTGCGCTTGCGTCGGCAAGCAGCATCTCGGCCGCGCGCGCGGCCTCGCGCGCCGTGGCGATCAGCTTAACGCCATCCTCACGACCACGCGTCTGGTCGCGCATTTTCTGCTCCCTGCGCGTGAACATCGGCGTACATCTTACGGACGCGACCGCCAACGGCAAACTGCTGGCAAAGCATCAGGTTCGACCCGACGTTCCTATGCAGTTAGGATGGGCGCAACTCGGGTGCCTTCGCGGGCTGGAACTGCAAATTGAACCGACATCACCGTTTTCGACTGGCGCGCGCGGCCGTCCATATCCGGCGCGCCTTGCATATTGTCATGGATGCTTACTGGCATTTCCTGGCCGCCGATGGTTGGGCAATCGCGAGTCACATCGCGCTTTCCACTCTCATGGCGATGTTTCCGTTTTTCATTTTGCTGACCTCTCTTGCCGGACTGTTCGGATCAGGCGAGCTCGCGGACAAGATCGCCCGCCTGCTGTTGACCACCTGGCCGGCGGAAGTTGCAGACCCTATCGCGCGTGAGATCGACAATGTGCTTACCGGCACGCATACGGGGACGCTGACGATCAGTGCGTTGCTCGCGCTCTATTTCGCCTCGAGCGGCGTCGAGAGCCTGCGCATCGGGCTGAACCGTGCCTATGGAATGGTCGAAACACGCAATTGGGTCGTGCTGAGGGTCGAGTCCATCGGCTACGTGCTGCTCGCTGCGCTCGCTCTCCTCGCGCTCGGCGGCTTCATCATTCTGGGCCCGCTCCTCTATCGCGTGACCTTGGCGTACGTCCCTGGCCTGGCGCGTGTGGAAGGCACCATCACGTTCGTGCGCTTCGCCATCGCGAGCACGGTCTTGATCATTGCTTTGTTCGTGGCGCACAAGTGGCTCCCCGCTGGCCGGCGTCGCCTTTCCGAAATCGTCCCCGGGATCTTGATCACGCTCATTCTCTGGGTTGTTACGGCGGCGGGGTTCGGCCGGTACCTTGCCGAGTTTTCCTTCACGTATGTGCACACCTATGCGGGGCTCGCGTCCGCAATGATTGCACTCGTCTTTCTGTATTGGACGGCGACAATTTTCGTTTACGGCGGAGAGCTCAATGCGGCGCGACTGCGCGCCCGTCTGGAGCCGCGGGCAGCGCCTTAGCTACGCGGTTGCCTCGATGACGTCGTCCAGCGTGCGCAGTCCAGTGCGCGGCGCATTGACCAGAACCGCCATATTGCCGGGGGGATGGCGGTTGGTGCGCATCAACTCGTGGCCGTGGGGAATCTTTTCCCAGGGAAAAACCTCACTCATGCAGGGGTCGATACGACGATCGAGCACGAACTGATTGGCTGCAGACGCCTGCTTCAGATGCGCGAAGTGTGAGCCCTGCACGCGTTTTTGCCGCATCCATACATAGCGGGCGTCGAAGGTAATGTTGTAGCCCGACGTGCCGGCGCAGAACACGACCATGCCGCCGCGCTTGACCACCAGGCAGGAGACCGGAAAAGTTGCTTCCCCCGGATGCTCAAAAACGAGATCCACATCACGCTTGCCGGTGATGTCCCAGATCGCCTTGCCGAATTTACGCGCTTCCTTGACCCAGCGGTCATATTCGGGCGTTCCGACCTTGGGCATGGCTCCCCAACAGGAAAACTCACTGCGATTGATCACGCCCTTGGCCCCGAGTTGCATGACGTAATCGCGCTTGCGCTCATCTGACACGATGCCGATGGCATTGGCGCCGGAAGCTGCGGCGAGTTGTACGCCGAAAACCCCGAGTCCGCCCGATGCGCCCCAGACAAGCACGTGTTCGCCCGGTTTCAGCGTATGTGGCGGGTGGCCGAAAAGCATCCGATAGGCAGTCGCAAGGGTGAGTGTGTAAGAGGCAGCCTCTTCCCAGGTCAGGTGTGCGGGCTTCGGCATGAGCTGCCTCGATTGCACGCGGCAAAACTGCGCAAACGAACCATCTGGCGTCTCATAGCCCCAGATGCGCTGCGAGGCGGAAAGCAGCGGGTCACCGCCATTGCACTCCTCGTCATCCCCGTCGTCTTGATTGCAATGCACGATGACCTCGTCGCCGACCTTCCACCGACGGACCTTTGAGCCCACCGCCCAAACGACGCCCGAAGCGTCGGAACCGGCGATATGGAAAGAGTTTTTATGCACATCGAGGGGTGAGATAGGCAGCCCCAGGCCAGCCCAGATGCCGTTGTAGTTTATGCCCCCCGCCATCACGTAGACGAGTGCTTCATCTTCGCCGATCGGCCACGTGGGCAGCACTTCGAGCTGCATGGACTTCTCGGGCGGCCCATGACGGTCCTTGCGAATGGCCCAGGCATGCATCTGCGCGGGCACATGCCCAAGCGGAGGGATTTCGCCTATCCGGTAGAGGTCTTTCGGACCAGGGGTCCGCAGTGAAGCAGTGGCCAAGACGGGCATGGGCGTCTCCAACCGTTCCTTTTAACTAGATTGCCGCAATTGATGCTGCAGCGCAATAAAAGGCCAATCGGCGTAAGCTGACTTTTCCCAAGTTTACGTTTATCCTACTTTGGTTGCATTGCAGCAACGCGCAGTCAGCGCGTTGGTTTCATGGGAGGGGATTCGTGGTCGGGATCGAAAGCCTGATTCT
>DATCJI010000293.1:0-43426 GCA_036562835.1 Xanthobacteraceae bacterium
AAATTCCGAGCAGTGACGATTATTCATTTGTTATCGTCGGCCTGATGCACTTTGAGTCTGTAGCTTGCAAGCTTGTGCGCTCATCCTCTCTTGCGGGCGCCAAACCTGAACGGAGGCAATAATGAAAGGAAAATGGAGCGCAGCATTGGCAATGCTGGCAGGGTTCGGGCTCGGCGCTGGTGCTCTCCAAGCGCTTCACGCGCAAGCCAAGCCACCCGTCTACATGATCGCGCTCGACGAGATCAGCAATCAGGAAGGCTATGCAAAAGAGTATGTTCCTCCGGCTCAGAAATCCGTGAAAGAACATGGCGGGGTCTACGTAGCGGCTGGGCCAGGAACGCGGGTCGCCGGGAACCTGCCAAATGGGCCAGCCGTCATTCTGCGTTGGGAGAGCATGGAGGCGCTACAGAGCTGGTTCAACTCGCCAGACTTCCAGGCAGCGCTCAGAACCGGCGAAAAATATGCCAAGTACAATATTATGGCGGTAGACGGGACAAAGTAGAGGCGGTGCTCCCTGCGGTTTTCAGAAACCGCACAGACGCTTCACAGCCCTGCTCTCGATCGGACTGAGCCACCGCTCCTGTGGGGATGTGCGGCCGCGCAGCGAGTTCGCGCTGTTCAGGATGTAACCAGCTGGGCTTGGCAGATATGGCGGGCAGCGTCGCTAACCGGCGGCGGCAATGGCGGCGGTGACATGAGCCTTTGCGGCGCGGATTGCCTCATGCAGCTTAAGCCCGTTGGCGAGCCCTGCCGCAATGGCCGAGGAGAGAACGCAACCGCTGCCGCGCATCCCGTGCCCCGGGATGCGCTTGGCTGCAAACCGCGTCACGCCCGCGCGCTCAACGAGTAAATCAACGGACTGCGCGCCCGTTCCATGACCTCCCTTCACCAGCACCGCCTTTGCGCCGAACGCCAGTAAATGCTCTCCCTGCGCGCGCATCTCCTCCTCCGTGTCCGCAAGCTTCCTGTTGCCGCTGAAAACCGCCGCTTCGAACAGATTGGGCGTAAGGAGGAGCGCACGCGGAAACAGCCGCTGTTTGAGCGGCTCGACCGCGTTCTCATCAATCAGCATACGGCCTGAGCTTGCCACCCACAGCGGATCGAGCACCACGTTCTGCTGTCCTTGCTCGGAGAGCGCCGCCTCGACCTCGTCGATTACGTCGCGTCGCCACACCATGCCGATCTTCACGGCGTCGACGCGAAATTGCGCGAATACGGCGTGCAGTTGCGCCTCGATAAACCGTGGCCCAATTCGCCTTATGGTGTGGACGGCCCGGTCCGTTTGCGCCGTCAGAGCAGTGATGACGAAGGCGCCGTGCACGCCGAGCGCCGCAAACGTTCTCAGATCGGCCGCGATGCCGGCCCGACCCGTCGGATCGGATCCCGCAATGGCGAGCGCGACCGGCTTCATGCCCGGCCGCGCGCAGAAAGCTTGGCATCCACGATTGCGCGCAACTCCCGTGCGGCCCGCTCCGGATCGGACGCTTTTGCCAGCGCCGATATCACGGCTATGCCGTCTGCGCCCGTCGCAACAATCTCCGCCGCATTGCCGGCTGTAATTCCCGCAATCGCACACACGGGGAGAGCGGGCGCGCGCGCGTGCAGTGTTTGGATTAGCGAGGCGAGGCCCGCAGGACCGATGGGCGTACCCGGATTGTTTTTCGAGGAGGTGGCAAACACACCGCCGACAGCGGCGTAGTCGAGTGCCTGAAGCGGCGCTGCCTTGGCTTCCGGGATGGTCTTCACAGACAGGCCGATGATCGCCGCAGCCCCAAGCAGCCGGCGCGCATCCTCTACCTCCATGTCGTTCTGCCCGAGGTGGACGCCGTTCGCGCCGGCAGCAAGGGCCACATCGACGCGATCGTTCACCAGAAGGGGAACACGCGAGGATGCCAGAGCGGCCTTGATCTCCTGCGCGCGGGCGATCATCTCGCGCGTGGTGCTTTTTTTATCCCGCAGCTGGACCAAAGTGGCGCCGCCGACCACAACGCGCCGCGCCAAGGCGGCACAATCATCCGACTGTTCGGGATCGACAATGGCATATAGTCTCAGGTCGAGGATGCTGGAGGTCTCGGGACGCATGTCAATTCTCGCTGTGCTCAACACCTGAGCGGCTGCGGACCGGCCTTGTCAACCTGAGGCTATTTTGCTGGAGTTGCCTGCCGCCGACTCAGAGCGCCATGATTCCGTTTTTCGTTCAGATCAAGTGCCAGCTCGGGCATTCTTATGAGGTGGCCAACAAGCTTGCCGATGCCGAGATTGCATCGGAGATATATTCGACTGCCGGCGATTTCGATCTTCTTGTGAAGTTCTATGTCGATGAGAAGGCCGATATCGGCCATTTCGTAAACGAGAAGGTGCAGACCATTCCTGGCATCCAGGACACCCGCACCATCATCACGTTTAAGGCGTTTTGACCTCAATCACCTGTGGGGGACGCCCATGAAGCTCGTCGAGATCACTCCGCGTCGCAAGTTGCCGCTCTATGGCGCTTTGATCAGGCGCGAGGCGGATATCCGCAGCAAGGGCCGCGGCACGTTCGCCCGTCAGGGTCGGACGCGCGCACGCTCCGCGATCTGGAAACATAAGCGTTTCAAAGGCACGGTGAACCTGCAGCGCGAGGGCACCGAGCAGATCAGCGCGAAAATCCGCTCGAGCACGCCGGAGGACGAGGGCAGCCTGCTCAAGGCATTTCTCGGCTTCATCGACCGCCACTGCGGCAACCAGGTCGAGACGATCACCATCCACTATCGCTGACATGTAAGCTGAAGGGCGGGTTTGAAGGCCGCCCCAATATGCGTCAGGACCTGCCGCTCGCGAGGGGAGGCATCATCCGTGGGCGCGTTCGGCCGCCCGCGCGCGCATCAGGCCAAGCCGTCGCTCGCGCCAGATGACGAACAGGCCCGCAGCGGTCACGATTGCCCCTCCTACGAAAATAAAGCGCGTGGGCAGCTCACCGAAAAAGAAATAGCCGAGCAGAAAGGCCCAGACCATCGCCGTGTAATCGAACGGCGCGAGCAGCGCGGCCGAGGCCAAGCGATAGCTCTCGGTGAGCAGAATGTGGGCGACGACGCCGCACAGGCCCACCGCGACCAGCGCCGCCAACGCGGCGCCGTCCGGCATGACCCAGCCGAACGGCCACGTTGCTAGCCCCGCAAGCGCGCAGCTGAGTGAGAAATAGAACACGATCGAGGCGGTTGCCTCTGTCGCCGTGAGCCGCCGGGTTTGAATGACGGAAGCGGCATTACAGAATGCCCCCACGATGGCGAGCAAAACGCCGACGACGTCGGGTGCACCGTGCGTGTGCAAAGCAGGATCGAGATTGGGGACGAGCATCACCAGGATGCCGAAAAAACCCACGATGACCGCGGACCAGCGGAAGATGCGCACGCGTTCTTTGAGGATGAGCGCTGCCAGCGCCACCGTAAAGAGCGGAGCGGCAAAACCGATTGCCGTTGCATCGACGATCGGAATGCGCGCGAGAGCAGCAAAATTGCAAAACATGCCGAACACGCTGATGAGCCCGCGCGCGAGATGGCCCAACGGCCGGGTTGTCCGCACAGCCGAGTCCAGCTCGTGCCGCCACGCGTAGATCAGCAGCACCGGCAACACGGCAGCTGCGGACCGGAAGAAAACAATCTGTCCGACCGGATAATTTTCGCCCAGAAAGCGGACCAATGCCGACATGACGGCGAACAGGAAGGCCGAGGCGACCTTGAGCGCGATCGCCCTGAGGAGATACTTGCGCATGAGCGAGCCCGAGGCCGTAGCCCGCATGAGCGGCAGGAATATGCGGGAGGGGACAAATGGGCCGGATGGGCTTCGCCTCATCCTGGCCACGCAATTTAGGGCAAAAACGCGTAAAATTCAGGCACTTATTGCGGTGCAGCAGGATTGACTTTCGGGGTTTCAGCCCTATCTTTCGCGCATACGAGGACTGCAGATCAGTCCCGGTCCGCGCCTTTCAGCCATTTTCTTCGTGTTCATGTAGCGCGTCGAGGCTGCAGCGCCCCTGATTCGAGGTTACATGCCCTTTTCCAAGCTCGGCCTTTCGGCCAAAGTTCTCGCCGCCGTAAAGGCGGCCGGTTACCCCTCCCCTACCCCCATTCAAGAACAGGCCATTCCCCACGTACTGGCACGACGCGATGTGCTCGGCATCGCGCAGACCGGAACCGGCAAGACAGCGGCCTTCACGCTGCCCATGATCACCATGCTCGAGCATGGCCGCGCGCGCGCACGCATGCCGCGCACGCTCATCCTCGAGCCGACCCGCGAGCTTGCTGCGCAAGTACAGGAAAGCTTCGAGAAATACGGGGCCGGCCAGAAGCTGAGCGTGGCGCTCCTGATCGGCGGCGTGTCATTCGATGATCAGGACGCAAAGCTCACGCGCGGCGTCGACGTGCTCATCGCCACTCCGGGGCGCCTGCTCGATCATTTCGAGCGCGGGCGCCTGTTACTCACGGGGGTGGAGCTGCTGGTCATCGATGAGGCGGACCGAATGCTCGACATGGGCTTCATCCCGGACATCGAGCGCATCTGCAAGCTCGTTCCGTTCACCCGCCAAACCCTGTTCTTTACCGCAACCATGCCGCCGGAGATCCGGCGCATAACCGATCAATTTCTGCACAACCCCGTCAAGGTGGAAGTTGCGCGCCCCGCCACAACGCTTGCCACGACCAAGCAGGTTCTGGTGCGGACTGGCCGCGAGCCGCACGAAAAGCGCGATACGTTGCGCAGCCTCATTCGCTCAGCCGACGGGCTGAGCAACGCGATAATCTTCTGCAATCGCAAGCGGGAAGTGGCGTCACTGCACCGGTCGCTGGTGCGTCACGGCTTTTCCGCCATCGCGCTGCACGGGGACATGGACCAGTCCTCCCGCATGGCGGCGCTCGAGCAGTTCCGCAATAAAGAGGTGAAGCTCCTCGTCGCTTCCGACGTGGCCGCACGCGGCCTCGACATTCCTGCAGTCAGCCACGTATTCAACTTCGACGTACCGCACCATGCCGAGGACTACGTGCATCGCATCGGCCGAACCGGGCGCGCCGGAAGAAGCGGAACGGCGATCACCGTGGTTGCGCCTGCCGATGGCAAGAACGTCGCGGCGATCGAGAAACTCATTGGCCAGAGCATCCCATGCATGCCGGAAGCCACCTCGGCTGTTTCCGATGAACGAAGCAACCGGCATGTGAACGGCAATAGTCGCGGCCGGCATCGGACCCCCCCTAAACGGCACGCCTCGGCGGCCGCGTCGCGAGATGAAACGAGGGAGCGCAAGCAGAGCGCCAAGCCCGCGCGCAACGGCGCACACGAGAAACGGAGCGCAGGCACCTCAGCGGTTTCAGGTGGTCATCTGCCGGCGTTTTTGCTCCGCCCGGTCCGCATCCGGGCTTGATCCGCAGGCGGTCGCCGGAGCGAATTCAGCTCACCGGTTCTCGCTCGCGGGCGTGTGTAGCGCGCATGAGCGAAGCGACGTGCCTTTACGATTCGGCAGCCGGCTTGAGCTGAACTGATTCGCCGCAGCCGCAGGACGACGTCTGATTGGGATTGTTGAACACGAATTGCGCGGAGAGCTTGTCCGTCTTGTAGTCCATCTCCGTACCAAGCAGAAACAGCACCGCCTTCGGGTCGATGAGCAAGCGTACGCCTTTTTCCTCGACCACTTCGTCCGCCTTATCAATCCGCTCGGCATATTCCATGGTGTAGGACATCCCGGCGCAGCCGCCGTTCCTGACCCCGACGCGCACGCCGATAACGGGGCTCGCGGCGTTGGCCATCACATACTTGATGCGCTCGGCGGCAGCATCGGTGAGCCGGATCACTTGTGGTCGTGGCCGAGCACTCGGCATCTTCTTCCTTTCTCTCCGCAGCGGGTTTATCCCCAGAGCCTCAAACTAAGTATGAATCCGCCCTTTTGAAGGGCAAGGCGTGCGGTCGAGCACTCAATAAATCGCCCAGAGCCCCGGCGTAGCAAGCTCCAGCAGGTGCCCATCGGGGTCGCGAAAATAGATGCTGCGCCCTCCGCGGGGCCAGACCGTGCGGCCCTCAATCGCCACCGCACTCCGGCCCAGTCTCTCTTCCCATTCCGGAAGCTCCGCTGCCGTAATCGCAAATGCGATGTGCAAGGGACCGCGCCCGTCATGGGGCGGAATGCTGCCGCCCGGCAGGTGCACGGTTTCCAGGGTCGCGCCGCGCTGGAATAACAACAACACGCTGCGCTGGCCGACGTCGTAAGCATGAAAGCGCGCGTCCCGGGTTAAGGTGGTGAGCCCCAATATCTCGCTGTAAAAGCGTGCGGCGCGGTCGAGGTCGTCAACGTAGAGGCAGGTCTCGAGGACGCGCTCGAGCTTCGGTGCCACGTCTCACCACATATTGAGCACGGCGCGCGCTTCTTCCGACATGCGGCTCGGATCCCACGGCGGATCCCAGACAATGTTGACCTCGGCCTCGCGCACGCCCGGCACACTGTTCACCGCCCCTTCCACCATGCTCGGCAATTCCTCTGCCGACGGGCAGTTTGGCGTGGTGAGTGTCATATCGACCGTGACCTTGCGGTCGTCCGCAATGTCGATCCGGTAGATGAGGCCAAGCTCATAGATGTCGGAAGGAATCTCCGGATCGTAGACGGTTTTGAGCGCAGCGATTACGTCGTCGGTCAGCCGCACCAGCTCCTCCGCAGGCAGCGCGCGACCCTGCACAGGACTTGCCGTATCCCCTCCGCCGACGAGAGCCGATTTCTCCCCGGGGCGCTGCTCGGCGGCGGTCTCTGATACAGGCGTGTTCTCGTCGATCATGCGAAGAGATCCTGTGCCTTGATGAGGGCCCGCACAAGGGCATCCACCTCCTCGCGCGTATTGTACATCGCAAAGGAAGCCCGGCAGGTGGCGGTCACGCCGTATCGGGCAAGGAGAGGCATGACGCAGTGGGTTCCCGCGCGCACCGCAACGCCCGAGCGGTCGATGATGGTCGCTACGTCATGGGGATGCGCGCCTTTGACCTCGAAGGATAAAATTGGCCCCCGCTCTTCAGCACCACCAAATATCCGCAACGAATTGATCTCGCGCAGCCGCTCGCTCGCATATTTGACGACCGTGCTTTCATGTGCGCGGATGCGCGGCTTGCCAATAGTCTTGACATAGTCGATGGCAGCGCCGAGCCCGATCGCCTGCACGATGGGCGGGGTGCCGGCTTCGAACTTGTGCGGCGGCTCGCCGTAGAGGACACGGTCTTCGTAAACTTCGCGGATCATCTCCCCGCCGCCATTGAAGGGCGGCATTGCCTCGAGGTGCTGGTACTTTCCATACAGCACCCCGATGCCGCTCGGGCCGTATAGCTTGTGCCCGGTCAGCGCGTAGAAATCGCAATCGATATCCTGGACATCGACGTCCAGATGCACGCCCGCCTGCGCGCCATCCAGCAGCACCGGAATCCCGCGCGCGTGCGCGAGCCGCACCACCTCTTTGACCGGCACGATGGTGCCGAGCATGTTCGACATGTGGGTGAGCGCGACCATCTTGGTGCGGGGACCGAGAAGCTGCTCGAACTCGTCGAGGAGGAAATTGCCGTCGTCGTCGATGGGCGCCCATTTGATGACCGCGCCCTGGCGCTCGCGCAGGAAGTGCCAGGGCTCGATGTTGGAGTGGTGCTCCATGATCGAGAGAACGATCTCGTCACCGGCGCGTATGCGCTCCCGTCCGAACGTATACGCCACCAGATTGATGGCCTCGGTTGCGTTGCGCGTAAAGATGATCTCCTCGCGGCGGGACGCATTGAGAAAAGCGCGGACCTTCTCCCGCGCCCCCTCGTAGGCCTCGGTCGCCGCATTGGCGAGATAATGCAAGCCCCGATGCACGTTGGCGTACTCAGCCGTGTAGGTGTGCTGCAGGCAATCGAGCACCGCTTTCGGCTTCTGCGCCGAAGCTGCGTTGTCGAGATAAATGAGCTGTTTGCCGTAGACGGTCGTGGCGAGGATCGGAAAGTCCTCGCGAATACGAGCCACATCGTAGCTTCCGTTTCGCACGGCCGGGTGCATGGTCAGGCTCCGCTGCGTGCGGCAAGCCAGGCGGCGACATGCTCCATCAGGCAATCGCGCAGCCCAGCATGCTCAATGCCTTCCACCGCTTCGCCGACGAACGCCTGGATCAACAGCGCCTGGGCTTCTTTCTCGGGAATTCCCCGCGCTTTGAGATAAAACAGGAGATCTTCGTCGAGGCTGCCTGCGGTAGCGCCGTGGCCGCACTGGACGTCGTCAGCGAAGATCTCCAGCTCAGGCTTGTTGTGCGCCTCTGCAGTATCCGAAAGCAGCAGCGCGTGCGTGGCCATCTTGGCGTCCGTCTTCTGCGCGCCAGGACGCACGATGATCCTGCCCTGAAACACGCCGTGGGATTCGCCGTCGAGCACGGATTTGAACAACTCACGGCTCGTGCATCCGCCCGCGGCGTGCTCCGCAACAAGCGTTGTATCCGCGTGCTGCCGGCCTTTCAGCACGCAAGCGCCGCGGATCGCCGCGATCGTGCCCTCGCCTGCAAAACGAACGAAGAGCTGGTTGCGCAGCACCCCGCTGCCAAGGGTGAACAGAAATTCGTTGAATCGCGCCTGCGCGCCCACGCTGGCAAGGAGGGTCGAAACGTGCAGGGCGCCGGCACCCGGCCCGCTTGTTTTCACGTGATCGACATGCGCCTCATCGCCGATTCTTAGTTCCAGCACTGCATTGACCTGGTGCTCGCTCACCCCTTCATGGCTTTCCACGAGCATGACGCGCGCCCCCTTGCCGATACGCACGAGCGAGCGGACGAAGACAGCCGACGACTCGGAGCCTGCGTTGATGAACACCAGATGCAGCGGACGCCCAAGCGCCGCGCCGGGAGCGACATCGACGAGGGCGCCATCCCCCATGAATGCCGTGTTGAGGTTGAGGGCTACATCGTTCACGGAGACACCCTCCCCGAGCTGCCGGGTCGTGTCTGCGTCTCCTTGCGCCAAGGCCTGGGCCAGCGAACCGACACTCAATCCGGGTTCGAGGGCATGCAGATCCGACAACTCCGGCGCAAAGGCTCCGTCGACGAATACAATCCGGCGCGCCTCGATTCCAGCGAGCATCTCGCCCGCGTCGCGTGCGCGCAGCATGGTTTGTTTGTCCGGAATGCGGGCGAGCGGCTTTGCTTCGCGCATTAGCGCGCGGAGGTCGGTGTATTTCCATTCCTCGATGCGGCGATGCGGAAGCCCTGCGCTCTCGAAACGACGGAACGCTGCATCGCGCACCGCCGTCATCTGCGTTGAGCCGGGCAGGCCCGCGCGCGCGGCCGCGAAATTGGCCGCGAGCGCGGTTTCGGCCGCCGTCTTGTTCGAGCGCAGCTCGACATTCATGGAAGCCTCACGCCGCCTCGTCTTGATATTGCGAGTACCCGCTCGCCTCGAGCTCGAGGGCGAGTTCCTTGCCGCCGGTCTTGACGATACGACCGCGCGAGAGCACGTGCACCACGTCCGGGACGATGTAGTTGAGCAGCCTCTGATAATGCGTGATCACCAGAAACGATCGATCGGGTGAGCGGAGCCGGTTGACCCCCTCCGCAACGACTTTCAGCGCGTCGATGTCGAGGCCAGAATCCGTCTCGTCGAGCACGCACATGCGCGGCTCGAGTAGCGCCATCTGCAGGATCTCGTTGCGCTTTTTCTCGCCGCCGGAAAAACCGACATTGACGCCCCGCCGCAGCATCTCCTGATCTATGCCGAGCTTGGCCGCCACGTCCCGCACCTTCTTGAGGAACTCCGGAGTCGAGAACTCCGGCTGCGCCCGCTTCTTGCGTTGCGCGTTGATGGCGGTGCGCAGGAAGGTCATCGTCGCAACGCCAGGGATTTCTAAGGGATACTGAAACGCGAGAAACAGCCCCTTCGCGGCGCGCTCGTCCGGGCTCAAAGCCAAGAGATCCTCGCCATCGAGCAAAACCTCGCCTTGCGTCACCTCATAGCCGGGTTTGCCGGCGAGCACGTGGGCTAGCGTCGACTTGCCGGAGCCATTCGGTCCCATGATGGCATGCACGCTGCCTTTGCCAATCGACAGCTCGAGGCCGTTGAGAATATTCCTGCCGTCGACCGTGACGTGCAAATTCTTCACTTCCAACAAATGCATTTCTTTCACGCCTATCCTTTGTCATTCGTCCCCGCCAAAGCGGGGATCCAGTGCTTTTCGCTGGATTCACGCTACTGCGGGAGTGGCGGACGAAACTCAGCCGACGCTGCCCTCGAGACTGATCGAGATCAGCTTCTGAGCCTCGACCGCAAACTCCATGGGGAGCTGCTGCAGCACGTCCTTGACGAAGCCGTTGACCACCAGCGCGACGGCATCCTCGGCGGAAAGGCCGCGTTGCCTGCAGTAGAACAACGTCTCCTCGGAGATCTTAGAGGTGGTGGCTTCATGCTCGAACACGGCCGAGGAATTACGCGTCTCGATGTACGGCACGGTGTGGGCGCCGCATTTTTCGCCGATCAGGAGCGAGTCGCAATTGGTGAAGTTGCGCGCACCCTTCGCCTTGCGGTGGGCAGTGACCAGACCGCGGTAGGTGTTCTGTGAGCGGCCGGCGGCAATGCCTTTCGAGATGATGCGGCTCGTCGTGTTGCGGCCGAGATGCAGCATCTTGGTGCCGGAATCCACCTGCTGGTGCCCGTTGGAAATGGCGATCGAGTAGAACTCGCCGCGCGCATTGTCCCCGCGCAGGATGCAGCTCGGATATTTCCAGGTGATGGCGGAACCGGTTTCGAGCTGGGTCCAGGAGATTTTTGCGCGGTTGCCACGGCAGTCGCCGCGCTTGGTGACGAAATTATAAACGCCGCCACGCCCCTGCTGGTCACCCGGGTACCAGTTTTGGATGGTCGAGTATTTGATCTCGGCATCATCGAGGGCAATGAGCTCGACCACGGCCGCATGCAGCTGGTTCTCGTCGCGCGACGGCGCGGTACAGCCTTCCAGATAGCTCACATACGAGCCTTTGTCGGCAATGATGAGCGTGCGCTCGAACTGGCCGGTATTGCGTTCATTGATGCGGAAATACGTGGAAAGCTCCATCGGGCAACGCACCCCTGGCGGCACGTAGACGAAGGATCCGTCGGAGAACACCGCCGAATTCAGAGTTGCAAAGAAATTGTCAGAAATGGGCACCACGGTGCCGAGATATTTCCGCACCAGATCGGGATGCTTTTGCAGCGCTTCCGAAATTGGCATGAAGAGCACGCCCGCCTTGGCAAGCTCCTCCTTGAAGGTGGTCGCCACCGAGACGGAGTCGAACACCGCATCGACGGCTACGCGGCCGTAGCCGTTACTCTCCTCGGGGCGCTCGATGCCGAGCAGCGCCTCGCGCTCGCGCAGCGGAATGCCGAGTTTGTCGTAGGTTTTCAGAATCTCGGGGTCGATCTCATCGAGCGATTTGGGCCCGGCCTTCTTTTTCGGGGCCGCATAGTAATAGAGATCCTGGTAGTCGATAGGCCCATAATTGACGCGAGCCCATTTCGGCTCGCGCATGGTCAGCCAGCGTCGATAGGCATCGAGCCGCCACTGCAGCATCCACTCCGGCTCGTTCTTTTTCGCCGAAATGAAGCGGACAATGTCTTCGGAGAGCCCCTTTGGGGCCTTTTCGGATTCAATATCGGTGACGAATCCATACTTGTACTGATCGACGTCGATCCGGCGAACCTTCTCGACGGTCTCTTGCACGGCCGGCATTCATTCCCTCCACTGCGGGGTCAAGGCCCGCGGGTTGGATCAGTCGGTTATGGTCACAGCGCTTTCTGTTCCGGCAATCGTTCCCTCAGGCGGCCGCAACTTTCGACCCCTTAAGTAATGCGTCTGACACCTTAATCCAAGCATGGATTAGCCGATCCACGTCCGATTCCGTTGTGGTCGGGCCCAAACTGACGCGTATGGCACCCCGCGCGAGCGGCTCCGGCACGCCCATGGCCGCGAGCACATGAGACGCCTGGACCTTCCCGGAGGAGCAGGCGGCCCCCGAAGACACCGCCACTCCCTCGAGATCGAGTGCAATCACCGCCGTTTCTGCCTTGATACCCGGAACTGCGAAGAGCGATGTATTCGGCAGGCGCGCCGCACCTTCCCCGAAGATCACGGCTTGGGGGAACTCCCGCTTGAGACGACCTTCGAGCCGCTGCCGCAGGCGCAGCGTTTTTTTACTCTCGGTCACGTATGTGTCTGCCAGCACGGCTGCTGCCGCCCCGAATGCTGCAATGCCCGCGACGTTCTCGGTTCCTGCCCGCGCGCTGCGTTCCTGCCCGCCTCCGCGGATGAGCGGATTGGGCAAGGGCACGGTGGTCTCTCGCCGGATCAAGGCACCGACCCCTTTGGGCGCGCCGAACTTATGCCCAGAGATGGTGAGGAGGTCGGCGCCGAGTTGGATGATATCGCAGGAAATGCGACCGGGCCCTTGCACGGCATCGACGTGCAGGGTTGCGCCGGCGCGATGGGCGAGTTCCGCAATTTCCGCAATTGGCTGTACGACCCCGGTCTCGTTATTGGCAAGCATCACCGAGACGAGAATGGTTTCGGCGCTTTGCGTGAGACGTCGATCCAGTGCACCCAGGTCGATCTGTCCATTTGACAGGACGGTAAGCTTCTCTATCTGCGAAGCCGCAAACCGGCCACCCGCGAGAACCGAGACGTGCTCGATGGGTGAGATCAGCAACCGCGCGTTGCCCTCGGCTCGCGGTGTGAGCGCCAGGGCATTTGCTTCGGTGCCGCCCGATGTGAAGAGCACATTGCGCGGCTCCGCGTTGACGAGCATCGCCACCTGCTCGCGCGCATTCTCGACGAGGCGCCGCGCAACGCGCCCTTCCGCATGCACAGAGGAAGGATTGCCGAGAACATCGAGCGCCGAGACCACCGCCGCGCGCGCTTCCTTGCGCAGCGGCGCGGTTGCGTTCCAATCGAGATAAACGCGCTCGGTCAGCATCGCGCATATCGTAGGATCCGTTGATCGAAAGCGAAACCCACGGAACAAAAATGCCTTGTCATTCCGGCCGAGGGCGAAGCCCGAGAACCCGAATCCAGCAAGCCCACCCTTGTGGTTAGTAAATTCCGGCTCGCCACTCCGCTTTGCTGCGCGGCGACCGGGAATGACAGCGCATGTGTTCGCCTCTTGCAGGGGTAGGTATACCGGGAGCTATAAGCCGCCATTCCGGACAGCCATCGAGGTGCGAGCATGCCCGAAGTCATTTTCACCGGCGCGGCAGGACGCATTGAGGGGCGCTACCACCCGGCCCGGCAGAGGAATGCGCCGATCGGCATTGTACTGCATCCGCACCCGCAGTTCGGCGGGACCATGAATCATCAAATTGTTTATCAGCTCTATTATGCGTTCGTGCACCGAAACTTTTCGGTGCTGCGTTTCAATTTCCGAGGGGTGGGCCGAAGCCAGGGCGCCTTCGATCACGGGCAGGGAGAGTTGTCCGACGCAGCCTCGGCGCTCGATTGGGCGCAATCCATCAATCCAGAGGCGCGCAGCTGCTGGATCGCCGGTTTTTCGTTTGGAGCCTGGATCGGCATGCAGCTGCTCATGCGCCGACCTGAAATCGAAGGATTCATTTCCATTGCGCCCCCGGCCAACCTTTACGACTTCTCCTTTCTCGCCCCCTGCCCTTCCTCCGGACTGATCATCCACGGCGATCGCGACGGCGTCGTGCCGCATAAGGACATTAGCGGGCTCGTCGAGAAGCTGAAGACACAGAAAGGCATCGTCATCGAGCAAAAGGTTGTTCCCGGCGCCAACCACTTTTTTGACGCCAAGATTGAGCCGTTGATGGAAGCGATCGGCGTCTATCTGGACAAGCGCCTCAAGATCGAGCGCAAGACCACCGCGGCCTGAGAACTTTTTAGTAGGGTGGATTGAGCGAAGCGAAGCCCACTGCTCACTCCGACGGATGATGGGTTTCGCTGCGCTCAACCCATCCTACAGGTTCTTCGCCAGGACGCCGCCCGTCAGGGGGTATGGCACTCCGGTCGTGGCCGGGAAGGTGATGGGCAGGCCTTTGAGGCTGCGCACCGCAAGATAGGCAAATGCCTGAGCTTCGAGCGCATCGGCAGACCATCCCACATCGCCGGCCGTATCGACGTGAGCCGGCGCGAGCTGCTCGCGCAGCATGCGCATCAATGTGGGATTGCGTGTGCCGCCGCCTGCCGCAATCCAGCTCTGCGGCCTCTCGGGAAGAAGCTTCGTCGAGAGCGCGACTGCCGCAGCTGTAAGCGCCGTGATGGTAGCGGCGCCGTCCTCAGTACTCTTGCCTGCGAAGCCACCCTCCTGCGCAAGCCAATGGAGAAACTCGTTGCGGTCGAGCGATTTCGGTGGCGGCTTGGCAAAAAAAGGATGCGCCAAAAGCCGGTTCAGCGCGGCATGATCTACCTTTCCGGCACCTGCCGCGGAGCCTTCGTCATCCTGTGCCTGACCGGTGCGCAGCCGCAGGAAATCGTCGATGAGCGCATTGCCGGGGCCCGTATCAAACGCGATCAGTTGATCGCCACTAATAAACGTAACATTAGCCACGCCGCCGAGGTTGAGCACGGCGATCGCATGTCGGCGGTCGAGCATGCGTGTCATGGCGCGATGAAATATCGGCACCACGGGCGCGCCTTGGCCCCCCGCAGCAATATCCGCCGCGCGAAAGTTGTAAACGACGGGAATGCCGATGCGCGCCGCGAGCGCTTCGCCGTTGCCGAGCTGGATACTCAATTTCCGATCCGGGCGGTGCAACACCGTCTGCCCGTGAAATCCGACCACGGCCACGCTGCTCTGCGGCAGGCCGCTTGCAGCGAGAAATGCCTCGACCGTTTCGGCGTGCATGTCCGTGATCAGCTGTTCCGCCTCAATCACGGCGCGCGGGCGTTCACCATCGCTGCTCAGATTGGAAGCCGCCGCAATCGCATGCCGCACCACTTCCCGCTCAGGCACGCTGTACGGCCGATAGCCGGTCATCCCGAACCGCCCGATGCGCTCGCCATCGGTTTCGATGAGCGCAAGGTCCACACCATCGTACGAGGTGCCGCTCATGAGGCCGATCGCGGTGAGAGTTGGCATGACGTGGACCTTGGTTTCAATGCAAGCGCGGAACTGTTACACCAGCGCCACGCGCAAGGCGATGATGAATGAGCACCTATAAGTCCGAATTCCTGCGTGTTCTCGCCGAGCGCGGGTTCATCAAGCAGGTGTCCGAGCCGGAGGCGCTCGATGCGCTTGGCGCGAGCTCTCCGCTTACCGCCTATATCGGATTCGATTGCACCGCGCCCTCGCTGCATGTGGGCTCGCTGTTGCCGTTGATGATGCTCTATTGGCTGCAGCAGACCGGACATCGGCCGATTGCGTTGCTTGGCGGTGGTACCACGCGGGTAGGCGATCCGTCGGGGAAAGACGAGACGAGACAGGTGCTGAGCGAGAGCGACATCGCTCGCAATTTGCGCGGCATCGGCGCGGTTTTCACGAAATTTCTGAAGTTCGGAAGCGGCCCGCAGGATGCGGTGATCGCAAACAATGCGGACTGGCTCAACTCGCTCAATTATATCGACTTCCTGCGCGATGTGGGTCGCCACTTTTCCGTCAATCGCATGCTGGCATTCGACTCGGTGAAATTGCGCCTTGAGCGACAGCACGAGCTTTCGTTTCTCGAATTCAACTACATGATCCTGCAGGCCTACGACTTCGTCGAGCTCTACAAGCGCTACGGATGCGTGTTGCAGATGGGCGGCTCCGATCAATGGGGAAATATCGTCAACGGCATCGAGCTCGGCCGCCGCTTGTGCAATGCGCAGCTGTTTGCGCTCACTTCGCCGCTGATTACCACGTCATCGGGCGCCAAGATGGGCAAGACCGCCGCAGGCGCCGTGTGGCTTAATGCCGAGCAGGTCTCACCCTATGAATACTGGCAATACTGGCGCAACACCGATGACGCCGACGTGCCGAGCTTTCTCAAGCTGTTCACGGTCTTGCCGATTCAGGAGATCGGACGGCTGGCAGCTCTGAAAAGCGAAGAGATCAACGAAGCCAAGAAGGTGCTGGCAACCGAGGCGACTGCGCTGGTGCACGGCCGCGCCTTGGCAGAAGAAGCCGCCGAAACGTCACGGCGCACCTTCGAGGAGGGCACGTTGACGCGCAGCTTGCCTACAGTCGAGGTGCCGCGCAGCGAGCTTGAGAGCGGCATCAGCGTGCTTGCGGCATTTTCCGCAAAAGCGGGGCTCGTTGTATCGAATATGGAAGCGCGCCGTCAGATCAGGGGCGGCGGGCTGAAAGTGAACGACGTCACCGTTGTGGATGAGAAGATGGTGCTCACAGAACGCGAGCTCACGTCGGAGGGGGTGATAAAGCTCTCTCTCGGCAGAAAGCGCCACGTTCTGCTGCAACCGGTGTGAAGACTGGCGCTGCGGTAGCCCGGATGAGCAGAGCGATATCCAGGGCCGACTTGACCGCATGTCGGTTCGCTCATGCGGGTTATACCGTGAACCGGCTTACCGGGGCTCGGCGTAGCTGTACGGCATGACCGGGGCATTCCCGTTGGGAAATGCCGCTGCATTGCCGCTGGGGAATTCGAAGAATTTGCGCAGCAGACCTGGCGCGACGGCCGATATGGGGTTTACGCGGAGGACGGGCGCATCCGGCGGCCCGACCACTTCGTAAGTCACGCCAATAAGGCCTTCGTTGCTGCCGCCAAGAAAAAGCCCGACGATCGGAATCTGCCCGAACATGTTGTTGATCCCGTAGAGCGGCACGAAGGTACCGCGCATGCGCACGTCGGAATAGGCATAGTCGATATAGCCATCGATCGTGCCGCCAATGGCCATGCCCTTTACCAAGCCGTCATGCACGGTGAAGCGGCCAAGCGAACGGCTGAATTCCACCCGCATCCGCGTGAATTCCACGCCCGGTGAAGGGGCCCCCGGCTGCTGCGGCGCCGCCGCAACACGTTCCAGCGCAGACTCGCCGCGAATGACGAAATTCGTGACGTTCAACAGTCCTTCCTGGGGAGCCTGATCGGCGCTTTGCGGATCAATGGCGAGCCACATCATGCCGCCGAAGGCCTTGGCGTAGATGTCCATAAACCGAAGAAAGGCCCCGGCATCGGCAGTCTCAAGATACACCACCTGGCGACCATTCGTGCCGCGGCCGCGCAGATCGCCAAGAACGGCGGTGTCGCGCCCGACCTTGGCGTGCAACGCGAGCGCGGTAATCACACCGCCGCGACGGGAAAGGCGCAGCTCGACCGCGCGCAGCGCCTCGCCATGGAATCCGGCAACTGTGCCGAGCTTGACATCGAGGTCCACGTCCGTCTGCTTCTTCTTGTCGCTCGATTGCCCCCCGGCTATGGCACCCTTGAGCAAGCTGCGCGCATCAAAAACCTCGCCCCGCATGGTCACACGCAATGCGCCATCGGCACCGCGGTCGGCCTTGAGCGTTGTCTTGTCCCGCCCGGAGAAGTTGAAGACGGGGAAAGTTGCCGAGAGCACGTCTCCATTTCCGTCGAGCTCGACGACCCCTCGCACCGAGACGTTGGCCGACTCCACCGCCAGATCCTCAAGACGCGTGAGTTGCTGCGGCTTGTTGATCATGACAAACGTGGCGCGCGCCGCCTCGCCGGCGGGCTTCGACCAGCCCGGCAGCAGGTTGTCGACCTTTGCGGCTGTCAGATCGGCTTCGATTGCGAGGCGGTTGTCGCCGTCGTGGGCAGGCAGCCGGCCGCTGAGCTTGATCGGGACCTGGCCCACGATCGCCGTCCCCACATCGAAACCGAGTTTGCTTCTTGCATTCTCGTCAAGCACCGCCTGCACGCGGATCTCGGGATCTGCATCGCGCGTTTTGCGCAAATCGAGTGCCGCGGGGATGCCGTTGATTTTCACATCGCCGCGCATCCACTGGCCCTGATTATTTGCGTTGACCTTAAGCGAGGCCGCCTCGATCTTCTGACCCATGATCATATGGTCGGCGGCGAAGTTGGTAAGCTCGACGCCGATGGCATAGTTCGTCGCTCCCGGCGGCAGATCGTTCTTGAGGGGCAGGCCTAGCGTAACCTGTGCTGTTATGGTGCCGCGGCTCGTGGCGGGGTCTACGGGTGTGCTGCTGCAATACTCGCGCAGCCGCTCGAGGGCGAGCAGCTCGGCGGCGGCCGGCACTGCTCCGTCCAGGCGAAACCGCACCTTGGCGGGCGGGCCTTTCGGGAATGTATCCGGCACCTCGAAGACACCGTTGGTGATGGATAGCTTGCGGCCGGAAGAAAGCTCAACGTTCCCCCGCCCCACATTGACCACCGCAGTGCGCCCCGAGATGCGCACATCGATATCCGCATCCCGGATTGCAGGTATGCCGTCGACTGGCCGCAGCTCGGTGCCGTGACCGATGATTTTGACGGCGAGCCCATCCTCCGGAACGGGCGGACCACTCTCTCGCAAGGTCGACATCGGCGCATTCGTCGCAATCTCAACGCGCTCTACGGTGCCGCTCGCAATGTGTTCCTCTACCCACGCCCGCACCTTCGGCGCAGCAAACACCCACCATAGTTTTTTCAGCGTTGCCACTGACATGCGCGTACCCGTGATGCCGAGCGCGAGGCGTGGATCGTCGCCCGAAAAATCTACGCCGCCGGAGATTGCAACGCTGAGATCGGAGTTGCCGATATCTCCCTGTTTCACGTCCATGCGCCGGTTGGCCGGATCAATATGCAATTTCAGGAGCACACGGTTGAGCACGACCGTTTCTGCTGCGGTCGCGGATGCGAGCGCGATGGATCCACCTGAGACTTTGATGCTCCAAACACCACCCTTGGCCGAGGGTGGGTCGGCCTGCGCGACAAGATTGAATTTGTTTGTTCCCGAGACAATCTGCACGGGCACAACTATGGCCTGGCGGCTCGCATCCCATTCCACGTTCAACTCGGCGCGGTCGATCGCCACTCTGTTGAGCGGATCGTCCACATCGATGAGCACGCCCTTCTCCACGACGACGCGCCCCTCGAGCATGTGAGGCATACCGTCGGGGCCGATATCGGCACGAACACGTGCCGAAACCGGCAGGTCGGCTTCGAACATCCCCTCGCCCCACCGCATCGCGAACAGCACATCTTTCACGGACAGTTTCTGCGTTTCGAGATCGATGATGCGATGGCCATGCGCACCCGGCGTGATTGCCGCGCGGATTTGCCAGGGGCGCTCCTTGCCCTGGGAGCCCAGCGTGAGCGCAACCCCACCATCCTTGGGACGCGTGACGCTCAGATCGATATTGGCGAAGGTCCATTGCTTGCCCGTACGCTGGTCGTCAACGCTGAGATTGCCGCCCTTAAGCCCGATCTCGTTGAGATCACGACCATCGAGCGCGCCTGCATCCAGCGTCTCGATCCATGCGAGCAGCGTCGCAAGCTCGAAGCCGCCCGACTTGCCGGCCGCTGCAGGAGCGGCCGCCGAATTGACAGGAATCGTTGCAATCGGCGCGCTTCGCTGATCCCCGAATGAGCCGGTGATGACTGGAACTGCGGCTGCGGCCGCAGTGACAAACGGCCGCCTGTCGCCACCGGCAAACACGGTGAGCGTGCTATCCGTCTCCACCCGGATAGCCATTTCAGCTCCGACGAGACTCAGACGCTCGGCGCGGATACGACCGGTGAGCAGACCCCAACCGGAAATTCCCACTTCTGCTTTCGGCGCACTGGCAACCACAATGCCCTGCGCATCGCGGACAACGATGTCGCGGATGCGAAGGGATGTTCGTCCGCTGCCGGTTCGCTCAAGCTGGGTCCCGCCTATGTCGACCTCGTGCCCGGGACCAAAATTCTGCTTGATGGCGGCGCTTATCCAAGGAGTGACAACGTCCACCGCGATTGGACCGCTGGCGAGCCGCCAGCCTAGTCCTGCAATCCCGAGAAATACGACCCCGACGCCTATCGCCGCGACCATAGCGGCTTTGCGCAGCCGCGGGTGCGATAGAAAAGGTCGCAGCTTGCAAACGAGATTGCTGATTTTGAGAGTGACTGCTGATACCTGCGGCGCAGCAGAATTACATGCCGGCCTTCGCGCATGGCGCGGCGCCGGCGATTTGACGCTGAGAGAAGCCTCCAGCTTGCGGAGGGTCTCAAGCGTAGGATACGGATGCTGATGCGCCATGCCCCGACTTGGCGTCTCCCCGACCACCAGACCCACCGTGCCCGCCGGCGGGTCAGCCCCCATCAGGCAGTCAACACGCTCGCGAAAACTCTTGCAGTCCCAGCACTTTCGCGACTGTCCCTCGGATCACCACTGACCCGAAAAAACGGACAAAACCAAGGCGCATTAAGGGCCGCAAAGGATCGCTCCACCTCAAGCTCGGGCCGAGACGGGCCGCGCCGATTCGCACAAAATTAACCATAATCGGCTCGAATTGGCGGCGTTAGCGCCGGCGTAACGGCTGATGTCTTAAGCGACCGGCGGGGATTCGCGTCAAAATGTCTTCGCGGTTTTTAGCTTCACATTACCGCCACGATGCTCGCTTGGCTCATCAGGGCGATTCCAGGCCGAATAAGCCAGTGCAGCGGCGCGCCGGGAACGCGTATACGCTCGTCCATGCCGGACGCGCCGTCCGCCTCCGGCCTGCCGCATTCTGGCTTCTCGTCGCGCTCCTGGCGGCCATGGTCGGCTGGACGCTGACCACTGCTACGTATTTTGCGTTTCGTGAAAACGTCCTGACGAGCCTCATCGCACGCCAGACCGAGATGCAATATGGCTACGAGGACCGGATTGCGGAGCTGCGCGGGCAGGTCGATCGGATGTCCAGCAGACAGCTCCTCGACCAGGAGCAGTACGAGCAGAAGCTCGAGCAAATCCTGCGGCGGCAAACCGCTTTGGAATCGCGCGCAAATGCGCTCAACGGGCTGTATGGGGGTGTCTCCGGCGAGGTTACCGGCTCGATCCGGCAAGGCGGCCGTGGCGCAGGCGAGATTCGCGGAGCGAAGCCACCAAACGACAAAGGTGCTTTGCGCGTCCCGCGCGATACCGATCTGCGCAGCTATGCGCTTGCACCCGGCGGCGTGAGCGCGACCATTGAGCGCCTGCACGCGTCGCTTGATCGCGTCGAGCAGCAACAGACAACAGCGCTTAATGGCATGGAGGAGAATTACGAGCTCAAGGCAAAGCGGATGCGCACTGTCCTTGCGGAGCTCGGGGTGGGACTGGCCCGCAACACGGCAGCCGAACACACAGGCGCCATGGGCGGTCCCTTCATTCCTGTGCGCCTGCCAAAGGAAAGCATCGCCTTCGAGCGCCAGATTCAACGCATCAGTCTTGCACGCACTCATCTCTACCGGCTCAGCCGCGTTCTCACGAGCGTGCCGCTGCGCAAGCCAATGGAGGGCGAAGTTGATTTGGCGTCGGGCTTCGGCGTGCGGCTCGATCCATTCAGCGGGTCGCCCGCGATGCACACCGGGATCGATATTCATGGCGAAGTGGGCGACACGGTGCGCGCCACCGCCGATGGCGTCGTATCTGCCGCAGGCTGGAACGGCGGGTACGGACGATCGGTGGATATCGACCATGGCAATGGGCTGACCAGCCGCTATGCACATTTGTCGGCCATTGATGTGCGCGTGGGACAAAACGTCAAATGCGGCCAAATCATCGGCAGGCTGGGCACCAGCGGGCGATCAACGGGACCGCATTTGCATTACGAGACCCGGATCAGGGGCGAAGCAGTCGATCCGCAAAAATTCCTGCGTGCCGCACAGAAGCTCGACGGATCGATCTAAGAATCAGTAGCCCGCACGAGCGAAGCGAGATGCGGGTCCGCGCATATCGCTAACGCCATCCGGGCTACGGCTCCGGGCGCATCAGCGGCGCAAGCGCAACTCGCCTTGGGCCGGTTCACTCCTCGCTTCGGGTACCGGCTCTCCCGGCTTCTTAATTGCGAGCAGCAGGTTGGACTGGTGCGGCTGCCACCGGTAGCCGATGCCGAAGTCGATCGGGGGCGCCGTGCGGAAAAGCGAGGCAAGATCGGACTGATATTTTCCCGGGAACGCGCCGATCGGACCCAGATAGTGGCCATAGGGCTGCAGCTCCCATTCCTTCCGGTTGAAATAGCGCAGCGGAATGCCGGAATCGTCCTGCACCATCACGGCGCTGTTGGCGAGCAGGAAGCTGCGCGCAGTCGTGAACGCACCCGAATGCAGAAGGTAGGAATCGCTCTTGATGAAGCTGTTGCCCGGACCGAGTTTCTCGCAAAACTTCAGGAAATTGCTGCTCTTCACTTCGTCATCGGCAAGATCCGTGCTGAAATAATAGAGCGTGCGGGCTTCCCCATCGGCGCCCGCGAAAATGATCCTGACCCCACGCGCTGCCTTGCCGCGAACAGGCTCCGTGTCGGGCTGCACGGCAGCATCGTCGTCGAGCCGCACCGGAGTGACCTCGCGAATCGCCTTTCCCGAGCGCGCCAGGAAAACGTAAAGGATGGGCAGCGTGCCGTTGATCTGCCCCCGGTGCAGGTCCGATTTCATATGCTGGGTTATGAAAAAGCTGTACGAGATAATCGTGCTCAGCGAATAGCGCAGCCGAGCGAGCTCGCTCGGAAGCGCCCCGCGCATCGTGGTCAGGTCAGGCACTTTTCCGACGGGCTCGCGAGCGGCAAGCACATATGTCTTTGCGTCCGGAAAAAACGCGTTCACGTACAGGAAATCCGGCCCGCTGAACATGTAGAATGTAGTCGGCCGCGCTGCACCTAGATGTTTGCCGGACCAGGCGCGAATGCGCGCGAGCTGGCGGTGCTCGACGCGCTCGAAGGCGCCGTCAAAGGACTGCGCATGCTGCCTCCACCAGCCCTCGCTCGCGAGCCGCGCGAGCGGCGATTCGGCCGCGGGCGGCAGGCCTGCGAGGAAACGCGCGGTATCGTTCGCGGTCGGAGCATCGGCGGCACGCGCCGGCACGATCGCCGCCAGGAAAAGTATCGCAGCAGCGAGGATTGTTCTGCGCTCAAGCATGCAAGCGGTAATCAGGTTGACCTTGCGAGGCCCGGAGCACTCCAGCTCCGCGACAGGTAGTACACCGCAAGCCCCGAGGCCATCATCAAAAGGCCGATCAAGCACTGCAGCGGACGCTCGGTAACGAGATAGTACATC
Organism: Xanthobacteraceae bacterium; assembly: GCA_036562835.1. Classification (GTDB taxonomy): domain Bacteria; phylum Pseudomonadota; class Alphaproteobacteria; order Rhizobiales; family Xanthobacteraceae; genus VAZQ01. Next base: position 23,107 of record DATCJI010000293.1, read on the forward strand.
ATGAATGCCGTCACCGAGAGAAAGATGAGCGGAGTGACAGGATATCCCCAGGCGCGGTACGGCCGCGCCAAATCCGGGCGCGTGATGCGCAACTTGATTACACCGAGTACCGCCAGGAACGAACAGGCGAGAAGCCCGAACTGAATGAAATCGAGAACAGCCTCGAAGCTTTGCGTCAGCAGCATCAGCGTCGCCACCACGAGCTGGAACAGAACTGCACGCGTCGGTACGCCATTCTGCGACCGGTGCGCGAAGGCGCGCAGCATGGGGATATCTTCGCCCATCGTGGCGCTCACGCGGGGGCCGATCCACATCATGGCACTGATCGAGGAGATAAGGCCGAGGCAGATCAACGCGCCGATGATGCGGCCGCCCAGATCGCCGAACATGTATTTGCCGGCGATCACGGCAACGTCGAGTTGGCCAGCGAGCCGATCGATAGGCGCGGCATACAGAAACAGAGCGTTGAGCGCCACATACAGCGCGATGACGATGGACGTTCCCATCAGCAGCGAACGCGGCAGGCTGCGCTGCGGTTGGTGCATTTCGCCGACGATGTAGGTGGCGGCGTTCCAGCCTGAATACGAGTACATTACAAAAACGAGGCTGATCGCGAAGGGTGCACTGATCACATACCGCGCAGCGGCGGCCGACGGCACGAATGAGATCGGCTGCGGGGTTGCGAGCGCAAATCCCGCAACCAGGAACGCGACGATCAGGCCTACTTTAAGTACCGTCCAGGCCACCTGGAATACGCTGCTGTGGCGTATGCCGCGCAGACCGATCAGGGAAACGATCCAGACCACCACGAGCCCGAGCGCGAGGGGCGGTACACCGGCAAAAATCGTCTTGCCGTACTCACCGAAAGCCATCGCGGCAAGCGCGACAGGAGCCGCGAAGCCGACCGTTGCGGATAGCCAGCCGGCGAGGAAGCCTATCGCCGGGTGGTAAGTTTCTTTCAGAAAGTTGTACTCGCCGCTGGAGCGCGGAAACATAGCCGCGAGCTCGCCGTACGAGAACACGCCGCATAATGCGACGACGCCACCTACCACCCAGAGCAGAAGCAGCGCGAACCCGGACGGGATTCCCTGCACCTGAAAGCCGAGGCTGGTGAACACGCCGACGCCCACCATGTCGGCCACGACAATAGCGGTCGCAGTGAGCGTAGAAACACGCACACGGAGCTGCGGGATCGCGGAAACCGGGCTTTGGGTTGCAAGGTCAACAATAGCCATGCGTGGCTTCCGCTTATCTCGTTTGCGTTCCTTTATTATTAACCATGCGGTTTGGCGCGTCATAAATATTTCGGGGTTTTTCAACGTTAAGGATCAGTAAGTTTATGAGCGTATTAATTGCGTCACAGCTGGCGAGGTGAGCGGCTAGGGGCACGGCGGCAACCGGATGATCGGCCCTCAAATGCAGCAAAATCAGGGAGTTCACCCCTGGTGCTGAGCGGTGCCGCCTCACAATGCCGACATATTCTAGTGGTGATTTGACTGTCATTCGCGGGGGGAGAGTTCCGACGAAAGTTGTGGCCGTTTTGTGTGCGGCCGTGCCGCGCACGCGTCGCATCTGACTCGGGGCTGTGTGGGGATGATTGCAGCGGGATCGGGAATCCCGAATAGCAACAGTACGCGTGAATATCCGGGGGCGTGCAGGGCGGGATTCCGACCGCGCTGGCCGTCCTCGGTGCTCGTCCTGCTGTCGTGCCTGCTCGTGCAGGCGTGCGGGAATTCGGACAGTAGAGCGCCGGTCAGAGCAGATGTGCCGGCCCCGCGTTCTGTACCCACCAAGAGCGACAGCCTGTTCGCCCGCTCAAAAAACGAGAGCGATGTTACCGGCTCGATAGATAGCTTCGCCGATCGGTATTCTGCTGTGGAGAGCTTCGGGTCGAAATCAGCTCGCGCGACGACGAGCGGCCCGCAGCGCTCGTATCGAGTCGCGTCCTTATCTCCAGAAATTCCGTACGCGCCATCGATCATCAACAAGCAGCCGCAGACCCGTCTGATCGGGTTCGAGAACTCGGCATTCCCTTATCCCGGCGGCGGCAAGGGCGGCCACTACAGCGATAACCGCGTGCTCGTTCACGTGCCCGAGGGATTTGACGTGCGTAAGCCGGGCGTGATCGTCGTGTTCTTCCACGGTCACCGCGCCACGCTCGAGCGCGACGTGCGCGACCGTCAGCTGCTTCCGGCGCAAATTACCGAATCCGGCGTCAATGCCGTGCTGCTTGCGCCGCAGCTCGCCTACGACGCCGCCGATTCGAGCGCCGGTAAGTTCTACGAACGCGGGGGCTTGAAGCGATTCGTTGACGAAGGGACGCAGCATCTCGCCCGCCTCTACGGCGATCCAAGTGCCGCGGCAGCGTTCAGCAAGATGCCTGTGGTGGTCGTTGGCTATAGCGGTGGATTCATGCCGACAGCATGGAGCCTGAAGGTGGGCGGCCTCGGCAAGCGGATCATCGGCGTGGTCCTGCTCGATGCTGTCTATGGGCAACTGGACACATTCGCGTCATGGATCGTTAAGAACCGCAAAGGGTTCTTCGTCAGCGCGTATACGGCGCATAACAAGCATCGGGATGACGAGCTGGAAAAGATGGTGCGCGATCACGGCATCGCGGTCACACACGAGCTCAACGGGCCGCTCCGGCCAGGCTCGGTGGCGTTCGTCGCCACCCGCGATGGCATCAACCACCGCGATTACGTGACCCGCGCCTGGGCCCAGCACCCCATCACGGATATTCTCGATAAGATCGCGCAGCGCTGACTGATCCGTCCGTCTCGCTCGGCAATCTTGGCCGGCCCTAATCGACGTCGGCGACTTCTTTCGCCTCGGTGCCGAAAGCGCGCTGCGCCAGCGCAGCTTCCATGAAATGATCGAGGTCCCCGTCGAGTACGGCGCCCGTATTGGAGGTTGAGACGCCGGTGCGCAAATCCTTGACCATCTGATAGGGCTGCAGAACGTATGAGCGGATCTGGTGGCCCCAGCCGATGTCGGTCTTGGCGGCCTGCTCGGCCGCGGCCTTCTCCTCGCGCTTTTTAAGCTCCATCTCGTAGAGCCGCGCGCGCAGCATCTGCCATGCCTGCGCTCTGTTGCGGTGCTGCGAACGATCGTTCTGACAATAGACGACGATGTTCGTGGGTATGTGCGTGAGCCTTATGGCGGACTCGGTCTTGTTGACGTGCTGCCCCCCTGCCCCGCTCGCACGAAGTGTGTCCACGCGCACGTCCGATTCCTTGACGTCGACCTGGATGCGATCGTCGATCACCGGATATACATTCACGCTGGCAAAGGACGTGTGGCGCCGCGCATTGGAATCGAACGGGGAGATGCGGACCAGCCGGTGAACGCCATTCTCGGTCTTGAGCCAGCCATAGGCGTTGCGTCCCTTGATAGCGACCGTCGCCGACTTGATGCCCGCTTCCTCGCCGTCGGTCTCTTCCAGATACTCGATCTTGTAACCGTGCTGCTCCGCCCAGCGCGTGTACATGCGCAGCAGCATGTTGGCCCAGTCCTGGCTTTCAGTGCCCCCCGCTCCTGCGTGAACTTCGAGATAACTATCGTTGGCATCGGCCTCCCCGGAAAGCAGCGCTTCTGATTCGCGACGCGCTACTTCGGCTTTGAGACGCTTAAGCCCTTGCTCGGCTTCGAGCACGACCTTCTGGTCGCTCTCGCTCTCGCCGAGCTCGATCATCGTGAGATGATCATCGAGTTCCTGCTCGATGCGGCCAATAGAGGAGAGCTGGTCCTCGAGCGCGGTGCGCTCCTGCATCACGCGCTGGGCGCGTGACTGGTCATTCCAGAGATTCGGATCTTCCGCCTGGCGGTTGAGCTCCGCAAGCCGCGCGCGCGCCTTGTCGAAGTCAAAGATGCCTCCTCAGCAGCTCAATCGACTGCTTGATCTCATCGACCAGATTTTGCACCTCTGCGCGCATGGCACCACCGTCAGGCCGCCCCGCATGTAATCGGTGGTTGAGTCACACGCAACCGTAAGAGCGGCTCAATAAAGTCCGCCCGTTCCGGTGCGCACGGCGCGGCCCGCCTCCGGAGAGACGCCCAGAGGCACCCCTTCCGGATCGGTCACGCCGATGACGGCGTAATTGTCAGGTGGCGCGGTGCCGGGTTTGAAAGCCTCCAGAATGACGCGCTGATCGCCGGGTCCGGCACGCATTCCGGTCTTCGGATCTATGCGGATGAGCTTGATGCCGGCGGGAACCCGGAACGGCACCGCGGCCTTGTCGGCAAGCGCCACTTTCATGAAATCCTTCACGATGGGTGCGGCGAGGCCACCGCCGGTCATGCCGTGGCCAAGGTGACGCGGCTTGTCAAAGCCGATATAGACGCCGACCACGAGGTCCGGCGAGAAGCCGATGAACCAGGCGTCCTTCTCGTCATTCGTAGTGCCGGTCTTGCCGGCAATCGGCTTGCCTACTTCCTTGACGACCGTGGCGGTGCCGCGCTGCACGACTCCTTCCATCATCGAGGTGATTTGGTAGGCGGTCATCGGATCGAGCACGCGCTCGCGCCTGTCGACAAGCGTCGGCTCATTCTGATTCTCCCATTTTCCGGCCTCGCAGCCTTGGCATTCGCGCGCGTCGTGCCGGTAGATGGTGTGGCCGTAACGATCCTGAATGCGATCAATAAGGGTGGGCTGTATCTTCTTGCCGCCATTGTCGAACATCGCATAGGCGCCGACCATTTTCAGGAGCGTTGTCTCCCCCGCGCCAAGCGCGAACGACAGATAGGGCGGCAGGTTGTCATAAACGCCGAACCGCTTGGCATATTCGCCGATCAAAGGCATGCCGATGTCCTGCGCCAGGCGCACGGTCATCACGTTGCGTGATTGCTCGATGCCAAACCGCAGCGTCGATGGCCCAAAGAACTTTTTCTGATAATTTTCCGGTGCCCAGATGCCGGTCCCGGTATCGATCTCGATAGGCGCATCCAGGATGACCGTGGAAGGCGTGTAGCCGTTGTCGAGCGCGGCTGCATATACGATCGGCTTGAACGAGGAGCCCGGCTGGCGCAGAGCCTGCGTGGCGCGGTTGAACTGGCTCTGGTCGTAAGAGAAGCCGCCGACCATTGCCAATACGCGCCCCGTCTGCGGGTCCATGGCCATCATGGCACCCGACACCTCCGGAACCTGATGCAGCCGGAACTGGTCCTCCTTTCCGGCGATCGGCTCCACATAGATGACATCCCCTGCCGCAAGCACTTGCGTGACCTTGGCCGGAGTTTTCCCGCGGTTCGGACCGCTCGCAGCTTTTGCCCATTTGACGCCTTCGAGCGTGATGGTCGCAGTCTCGCGCGCTTTGCTGACAGCGCCGCCCGGATCGCGTCCAGGCTGCAGCCCGATGCGCGCCGAAGCGTCGCCGACCTCCAGCACCACTGCGAGGCGCCAGGGCGCCACATCAGCGAGCGCTCTCACTTCGGCGAGCTTGCTTCCCCATTCGCCCGCGCCGTCGAGCTTCGCAATGGGCCCGCGATAACCCTGCTGCTCGTCGAATTGCACGAAGCCGTCGACCAGGACCTTGCGCGCCAGGACCTGCAGCTTGGGATCGAGCGTCGTGCGCACCGACAGCCCGCCTTCGTACAGCTTTTTCTCCGAATATTTTTCGGAGATGTAGCGGCGGACCTCCTCGGCAAAATATTCGGCCGCAAAAATGTGTGCGCCGCTGGGCCGCTGTGTAATCTTGAGCGGCTCCTTCCTCGCCTTCTCCGCCTCCTGCGCCGTGATGTAGCGGTCCTCGGCCAGGCGCTCGATGACGTAGTTGCGGCGCTCAATGGCGCGATCGCGCTGCCGGAACGGGTGATAATTGTTTGGCGCCTTCGGCAGCGCCGCGAGATAGGCAGCCTCGGCAATCGTCAGCTCATGCACCGATTTGTCGAAATAGAGCAACGAGGCGGCAGCGACTCCATACGCACCCATGCCGAGGTAGATTTCGTTGAGATAGAGCTCGAGAATCCGTTCTTTCGAGAACGCGCGCTCGATCTTCATTGCGAGCAGCGCTTCCTTGACCTTGCGCGCGAAGGACACCTCGTTCGTGAGCAGAAAGTTCTTTGCGACCTGCTGGGTAATCGTGGACGCACCCTGCGGGCGGCGACCACTGCCGTATTGCTGCACAAACACGACGGCGGCGCGCGCGATGCCGGAAAAATCCACACCGCCATGCTCGTAAAAGTTCTTGTCTTCGGCAGCGATGAACGCGTTCGTCACAAGCTTCGGAATGGCCTGAATGGGAAGATAGAGACGCCGTTCGCGGGCGTATTCCGCAAGCAGCGAGCCGTCGGCCGCATGCACCCGGGTCATCACCGCCGGCTCGTAATCCTGCAGCTGCGAATAGTCGGGAAGCGATTTTGAATAATGCCAGAGCAAGCCGGCCGCAGCGCAGATCGCCACCACGAATAGGATGGTGCCGGCCGCGAACAACAGGCCCAGGAAGCGCAGCATCAGGCGCATCGGCTAAATCCCCCTGCGCACAAGCTTGCGCCCCGGGGAGGCACAGTTCGTGCCGTCCGACATGCGATTGGCCCCCCGGCAGGCGCATGCAATGGCCCTGCCTAGACCACCTAAGTCGCGCCGTTTTATGTTTAAACTGAGGCTGAAAAACCGCTCAATTCGGCCCGCTTCCGGCGAGGCGCGTGCTGAAAAACGTGTCGACCGCCTGTACCATCGCATCGGCGGTATGCTCGCGCCATTCCTGAGATACGAGCGATTTGATATCCGCCTTGTTCGTAACGAAGCCCAACTCCACCAGAACCGAAGGGATATCGGGAGCCTTGAGCACAACGAAGGCTGCCGACTTCAACGGGTGCTGATGCAACCGGGCCGGCGAGCGCATTGCGCTCACGAGCATTTGCGCAAACTGAACAGAAAAAGTCTTCGTCTCGCGCCGGGCGAGATCGATGAGAATTCCCGCCACATCCTTGGCCTCAGATGAAAGATCGAGCCCGGCGATAATATCTGCCTGGTTTTCAGCAGCGGCGACGCGCGCGGCACGCGGGTCGGAGGCATGCTCGGAAAGCGTGTATACGGTGGCGCCTTGCGCATCGCCTTCACCGCGCGCGAGTGCATCGGCGTGCACCGATATGAACAGCGCAGCCTGGCGCGCGCGCGCAAACCCGACCCGATCCGCCAAAGGCACGAAGGTGTCGTCGCTCCGCGTCATGGCCACGCGGTACTTGCCTGTCCGCTCGATTTTGTCGCGTAAGAGCAGCGAGAAATCGAGCACAAGGCTCTTCTCCACCTCTCCGGTGGCTGCCTTGGTGCCGTTGTCTATTCCTCCGTGACCGGGGTCGATGACGACTAATGGCCGCGGATCGCTCGCGGACTTGCTTTCAGATGGTGGCTCGACCCGCCGAGTCTCAGGCGCGGGGCTTTCGAGCGCGACCGTGCGCATGAAGCTGTCGCGGTCGGTCGCCACAAGATCGACAACGAGGCGAGCGGGCTGCTCGTTTGCGGCATCGAGCATGAACACCTTCTCGACCCGTGCCGGCCCGGCGAGATCCAGAACCATGCGCGAGCCCCCGGGCATGACAAGACCGAAGCGAAACGCTTTGACCAGCCCGCGGCCGCTCTCGCCCGCTCGCGGCCGGAACTGGAAGGTGACCTGCGGCAAGTCGATGACCACGCGGTAGGGGTTGGCGAGCGCAAACGCGCGGGCGTCTATTTTCTCGGATAGATCGACGATCAGGCGCGTCTGCCCTTGGTCGCCGCCGAGCCGAACATCACTGGCAACCGGGAACTCGCCTGCCGATTTTGGCGTGGAAGGCGGCGGGGTAACGCCGCTCCGGCCGGCCGCATGCGCACCGCCAAGAACAATGCCCCACAAAGCCAAGCTCAGGCCGATCGCGCGCATCCACATTGAGAGCACAGCCCCTCCGCGATATCTTTTTTTACTCCATTAGGAGTGCGTGGTTAAACGGAACTTAACCGCTTGGGCACGCCGACATAGGATTGCGCCAGGCTTGGTGACGCACCTCTCCCTTGCAACGCCCGAAATAGCGCTTTATTAACAGGGTGCTGACGAGTTCGCTGTGCCGGTTACGCCAGATTTGGCTACCGGCTGCGCATAAAGCCTTTCATCCAACAACGGGGGTGGTTGCGCGCAGCGAAGTCGGCCCGGCGCGTTCTGCGCTGCTCAGGGCCCAGCAGGGTTGTGTTCTTGTGGACGGCCATGATCGAGCCGGAGTGGCAGCTGTGCCTCGCACAAGAGCGGCCTATGCTGGAACACCTGTTCGAGTCGCCGAAGATCGTCGGCACGCATGCGCGACAGCATCCTGTCGCGCCAGAATGGACCAAAACGGTCATGCTAGGATTACGCGTCGAGATCAGGCCTTCCGAATTCCCGAAAATGGGATCGCACAACAACGTGCGGAGCCCGGTTTCGCGCAGCTTTCCCGTTCAATTAAACCAACCTCAGTCCGGTTCCCGCTCATTTCGGTCCGCGCCGTTCCACTCGGCGCCCTGGGCTATGTGCCGGCCGGCCAGCAAGAGATTAGTCAATGCCAAACAAAATGCTCATCGATGCCACGCATCCGGAGGAGACCCGAGTTGTTGTTGTGCGTGGCCAGCACGTCGAAGAGTTCGACTTCGAATCCGCGAACCGAAAGCAACTTCGCGGTAATATCTATCTAGCCAAAGTCACGCGCGTCGAGCCGTCGCTCCAGGCTGCCTTCGTCGATTATGGCGGCAATCGACATGGCTTTCTGGCTTTCAGCGAAATCCATCCGGATTATTATCAGATCCCGATTGCCGACCGGCAGGCGTTGATCGCCGAAGAGGAAAGCGCGCAACGGGCCGCGGATGCCGAGGCGGAACATCGCGCAGGCGCGAGGCAACGGGCTGTCGAGCGCTCGCGCGACAGGATCAAGAGCGCCCCGCTCGAGGAAGAGAACGGCTCTCCGGCGGTGGAGATCGAACACACGGCGGGGTTCCCGGAAGGTGGTGCAGAGCCCGTGCCGCAGGGAGAAACGCCTGCAGACCCGCCGAGGATGGAAGCCGCGCCAAACCCTCTTTACGCGGAAGCCGGCGTCATTCCTGCCGAGACTCCCATAAAGCTCGACGAGCTTAATGAAACGAGTGCCGCCGAGCCGGTGCCAAACGCGGACGAGCGTGTGGAAGAAGCATCGGCCTCGGAACCATTGCCGGAGAGAATCGAAACGAAATCGGAGCTGCCCGAAGAGAACGGGAATGCGCCGGGCAACCCGAGCAACATCACGGAAGTGGCAGGCACCGAGGTCGAGGAGGAAGTGGTCGAGTCGGTCGGCGGCGCCGACGCCATGGAGGAAGTTCCTGAGCGCATGCCGCGGGTGCGCCGACAGTACAAGATTCAGGAGGTAATCAAGCGCAGGCAGGTGATGCTGGTACAGGTCGTCAAAGAGGAGCGTGGCACGAAGGGCGCGGCACTGACGACGTATCTGTCGCTTGCTGGACGGTATTCGGTTCTGATGCCGAATACCGCGCGCGGCGGCGGCATCAGCCGCAAGATCACCAATGCAGAAGATCGCAGGCGGCTCAAGGACATAGCACAAGAGCTGGAAGTGCCCGAAGGTATGGGCGTGATCCTGCGTACGGCCGGAGCATCGCGCACAAAGAGCGAGGTCAAGCGCGATTTCGAATACCTGTTGCGGGTGTGGGAAACGGTACGCGATCTGACGCTTAAATCCACGGCGCCGAAGCTGGTTTATGAGGAAGGCTCGTTGATCAAGCGCTCCATTCGGGATCTCTACAATAAGGAGATCGACGAAATTCTGGTCGCCGGTCAGGAAGCGTACGAGCAGGCCAAAGATTTCATGCGCATGATCATGCCAAGTCACGTGAGAAACGTGAAAGCATATGACGGCGCGTTGCCGATATTTACCCAATACGGGATTGAGAGTCAGCTCGATGCCATGTTCAGCCCGGTCGTGCAGCTGCGGTCGGGGGGATACATAGTGCTCAACCAGGCCGAGGCGCTCGTGGCTATCGACGTGAACTCCGGTCGTGCGACGCGCGAGCACCACATCGAGGACACCGCGTTCAAGACTAACCTCGAAGCGGCGGATGAGATCGCCCGGCAACTGCGCTTGCGCGACCTCGCCGGGCTGATCGTCATCGATTTCATCGACATGGATGAGAAGCGCAACAATCGCGCGGTCGAGCGGCGCCTGAAGGAATGCCTGCGGCATGACCGCGCGCGCATCCAGGTGGGGCACATATCCCATTTTGGGCTGCTGGAAATGTCGCGCCAGCGTATCCGCTCGAGCGTGCTCGAAAGCTCAACCGAGAAATGCCCGAACTGCGGCGGTACCGGGCACGTGCGCTCCGTTTCATCGGTGGCGCTGCAGGTGCTGCGCGCAATCGAGGAGATGCTGCTCAAGAGTGCCACGCACAACGTTACGGTGCGTACCCGGGGCGACATTGCGCTTTACCTGCTCAATCAGAAACGCGCCCACTTGCGCGGGCTTGAGGACCGATTCCGCATCTCCATCCTGGTCAATGCCGATCCCAGCGTCGCCGGGCATGTTTCCTTCCTGATCGAGAAGGGCGAACAGGTGCATAGCCCCGAGCAGGCAAAGGGATTCACCACCCAGCCGCCAAGCGCTGAAATGCATCCGGCCGCAATTATGCAGGACGATCAGGAAATGGAGGAACAAAGCCCAGGCGAACCGGCCATAGCGCAAGAAAGCATCCCATTGCATGCGGCCATGGCCGAAGAGCCGCTCGATGCGCACGGTTCCGATGAACTGGAGCTTGATCGGCCTGCGCAGCAGGCGCATGCGCGCAAGCGCCGCCGCCGCCGGCGCGGACGCCGTGGCGCGGAGGGCCGGGAGCATGACGGTTTCCGGCGCGACGAAGCTGCTGGAGAGCTCCCCGCCCAGCATACCGATGATCTTTCTCTCGCCGGAGAAGCCGCTGAAAACGACGAGCCGGCGAGTCCAGCTGCAGACACTGACGAAGGCGTGCGAACAAACGGGGGCGGGCGCGGACGTCGACGGCGGGGACGACGCGGCGGCCGGGAACACCGACGGCACCCAACAGGACAGGGCGAGGCCGGATCAGAGGCGGCCGAGGCCGAGCCCATGCATGGAACTGCGGACGCCGCTCGGGAGCGTAGGCCGGCGTCACAAGAGCTTGAACAAATTCCTGCTGCAGAGGCTATACCTTCGCATGAGCAGCGTGCTGAGCCGGCCCACGCCGAAGCTCATGAGCACGCCGAGCCTGATGAATCGCTTGCCAAAGTAAGCTCAGGTGAGCAGACGCGCCGACGCTCCACCGTGCGCGAGCCTGCGCTCGTAACCTCGCCGGATCATGGGAATACTCAGGCCGATACGCCAAGGTCTGAAGCAATCGAACCCGTCATATCGAGCTCAACAGAGAGCGAGCGCGGCGACCGCCCGCCGCGATCAGGCTGGTGGAGCAGACGCGTTTTCGGGCGCAACTGACATACGCGGCTGCAGGACGTTTCCATGCGCAGCCGCTGGACCGACGCCGATGCCCAAGCTGCGATTGAACGATACGGCAGTGAGCAGATAGATCAACACTTCGCGCTGCGCATCTACAGCACGCGCCTGCTCGGTCAAAATCCCGAGCTCGTACAGCACGGAGGCGGCAACACATCGCTGAAGTCGGCGATGTCGGATGTTTTCGGCGACCCGGTCCAAGCTCTCCGCGTCAAGGCGTCAGGCGCCGACATGGCCGTCATCGAGCCAAGCGGTTTTGCCGCTGTGCGGCTCGAGCCGCTGCAGAAACTGCGCAGCCGCGCGACGCTGTCCGAACGGGATATGGGTCGTTTACTGCGGGCGAGCCTCCTCGACCCGGATGCGCCCAATCCATCAGTCGAGGTCCTGCTGCACGCGTTCCTCCCGCACAGATACATAGACCATACGCACGCAAGCGCGGTGCTGAGCCTTACCGATCAGCCGGACGGGGCGGCTATTTGCGGCGACGTGTACGGCGACACCATCGGCTACGTTCGCTACGCAATGCCCGGCTTGCCGCTCGCGCGCATAAGCGGCGACGTTTATCAGAAAAATTTGCAAGTCGAAGGGCTCATACTTGAGAAGCACGGCATCTTCACGTTTGGTGAAAGCGCGCGTGAATCATACGAGCGGATGATTGCGCTCGTCACGCGGGCCGAGGAGCACATTGCGAAGCACCGCAAAGCCGTATTCGTCTCGGCGGCGGTCCCGCGATCCGGTGCGCACCTCGCCGCTGTGGGACCGGTGCTGCGTGGCGCCTGCGCTCGCAAGCACGGCCATACCTGGCAACGCTGCATCCTCGCATTTCGCGACAGTCCGGCCATTCTGGATTTCATCAACGGCGCCGAACTTGGCCGCTATGGCCAGGCAGGCGTTGTCACCCCCGACCACGTCCTGCGCATCAAGCCTTGGCCGCTCATTCTGCCAGGCCCTGACAACGGCGGACTCGCTGATTTCAAGACGAATGCCGCGCGAGCCGTGGCTGAATTCGTCGCCAAATACCAAAACTATTTTACCCGCCAGAATGCCCGTGTCGGAAACGCAAAAAAAACGCTGGATCCGCTGCCGCGCGTGGCCCTCGTGCCCGGCCTGGGACTCTTCGGCATCGGCCGGCGCAATGGTGATGCCGCACTGGCGGCCGACATCGCCATGAGCGCAATCGACACCATCAGGCATGCTGAAGCAATCGGCCGGTTCGCGTCCCTCTCCGAGGCCGACATGTTCGACATGGAATACTGGTCGCTCGAGCAAGCCAAGCTTGCAGCGGCCAAGGAGCAGCCTCTGGTCGGGCAGGTTGCCGTGATCACCGGCGCAGCGGGCAGCATCGGGGCGGCAACTGCAAGGATCTTTGCATCCGCTGGCGCCGAGGTCGCGCTGCTCGATATCAATGAGAAAGCGGTCTGCGACGTTGCAAAAACGATCGACGGCGCACTGGCGGTTGGCTGCGATGTGACCAACGCAGCCTCGGTGAACCACGCCTTCGAGCGTGTCATTAAGGCCTTCGGTGGCATGGACATTCTGGTATCGAACGCAGGCGCCGCCTGGCAGGGCCGCATTGGCGAGGTTGACGAATCAGTGCTGCGGCAAAGCTTCGAACTGAATTTTTACGCGCATCAGCGGGTTGCGCAGGCAGCGGTTCAGATCATGCGCGCCCAGGGCACCGGCGGTTGCCTTCTGTTCAATGTCTCGAAGCAGGCGGTCAATCCAGGCGCAAGTTTCGGCCCGTATGGGCTGCCGAAAGCCGCGACGCTTTTTCTCGTGCGTCAATACGCGCTGGAATGCGGCCGTGACGGGATCAGAGCCAACGCGGTGAATGCAGATCGCATCCGATCCGGCCTGGTGAATGATGCGTTCATTGCCGAGCGCGCGCGTGCCCGCGGTGTCAGTGGAAGCGAGTACCTCACGGACAACCTGCTCCGCTGCGAGGTCACGGCGGACGATGTGGCGGAGGCCTTTTTGCACCTCGCGCTGGAGCTGAAGACAACAGCCAGCGTGACCACTGTTGACGGTGGCAATATCGCTGCCGCCCTCCGATGAGTGCGGGGTCGCTCAGCGCTTCAGCCACTTGCTGATGCGCGCGATCGCCTCGTGCGTTTCTTCGCGCGAGCCCGCATAACAGAAGCGGACGAAGTGCCGGCCGTTCATGGGGTCGAAATCAAGCCCGGGGGTCGCGGCGACGTGGGTTTCCGCAAGCAGGCGCTTGGCGAATTCCAGGCTGTCATTGCTGAACCGCGACACGTCCGCATAAAGGTAAAAGGCGCCATCCACCGGAAGCATCTTCTCTAAACCCGCCGGCGGCAGGCCCGCGAGCAGAATGCACCTGTTCTCCTCATAGCCGTGTTTGATGGCTTCCATCTCCGCTCGGCCGTCGAAGGCCGCCTCGGCGGCAATCTGTGAAAGTGTGGGAACGGAGATCGCAAGATTTCCCTGCAGCCTGTCGATGGCTCGCACGAGCGGTCGCGGCACGACCATCCAGCCGATGCGCCAGCCGGTCATGCAGAAATATTTAGAGAACGAGTTGATGATGACTGCGTTCTCGGAAAGCTTGACGGCACTTTCGGCACGAAACGCGTAGTTCAGGCCGTGATAAATCTCGTCGGAGATGATGCGGATGTCTGCACTCTCGGCGGCCGCGATCAGATCGTGCAGAGCCTCGGGCGCGATCATCGTCCCGGTCGGATTGGCGGGACTTGCGACCACAACGCCTCTGAGCGGCTCGCGGCGATGCGCATGCAACAGCAATTCGGCCGTGATCGACCAGCGCGTCGCCTGCGTGGTCTCGATGAGCACCGGCCTGCAGCCCAGGGCAGCGAGGATGTGCCGATAGGGTGGATAGCCGGGCACCGCGATGGCAACCCGATCGCCGGCTTCGAACAGGGAGAGAAATGCCAAAACAAAGCCGGCGGACGATCCGGTCGTGATGATGACGCGCTCAGGATCGAGATCGGCGCCATACTGCTCGCCGTAGTGTCGCGCGATACGTGTGCGCAGGGCAGGCATGCCGAGAGATTCGGTGTAGCCCAGGCGGCCGTGTCCGAGCGCCGACCGAGCGGCTGCAATCGCGCATGACGGGGCCGGTGCTGCCGGCTGCCCGACCTCCATGTGAATCACGCGACCGCCCTGCTCCTCGATGCGCGCAGCCGCGGCCATCACGTCCATAACCATGAACGCAGGCACATCGCTGCGACGCGACGGTATCAGGCGTTTTGCGGAATCGAGCATCGAACCGGAACCGTTCGCGGGGCGAACTCGCCCCGGTCTCGCCCCATTTGTACAGGCATTTCAGAGCCCTGCCACGTCCGCTGTGGTCGCGCGTGCGTTGACACGCGGCAGACCACCGCTAGCTTGCCGGAACTATAGAGATCGTTTCAGGACCATGGGCGTAATCAAGCATTCGGGTGCAACGCTGCGGCGCATTGTTTCGCTCGCGACCGCAGCTGCCCTCGTGTTTGCCAACGTGCCCGCGCAAGCGCAAAAAGCGCCCCCCATCGTCCGCGATGCGGAAATCGAGCAGCTGCTCCGCGAATATACGCAGCCGATCCTGCGCGTCGCCGGCCTTGCAAAACAGAACGTGCAGGTCGTTATTATCAATGAGCGCGCGTTCAACGCTTTCGTGGCCGACGGCCGGCGTATCTTCGTAAATGCCGGGGCGTTGGTCGAATCAGAGGTCCCCAATCAGATCATTGGGGTGCTAGCACACGAAACCGGTCACATTGCGGGCGGGCATCTGGCGCGCTTGCGCGAGCAACTTGCCAGGGCCAACACGCAGTCGATCCTGGCGATGTTGCTCGGCGTCGGCGCCATGGTTGCGGCGGGACGCAGCGGTAATGCCGATCTGGGTCAGGCCGGGATGGCGGCGATCACCGGTCCACAGGCCGCGATCCAGAACTCGCTTTTCAGCTATGTACGCGCGCAGGAGGATCAGGCGGACCGTGCCGCCGTCAGATTCCTGACGGAAACCGGGCAATCGCCGAAGGGCATGTATGACACCTTTAAGCGCATGGCCGACCAGCTTCTTTACCAAGCGCGTTACATCAACCCGTACATGCAGACGCACCCGCTGCCCAGCGAACGCGTGGCCGCGCTCGAGGGAATGGCAAAGGCGAGTCCGTACTGGAATGCGAAAGACTCGCCCGCGCTGCAGGCGCGCCATGATCTCATGCGTGCGAAGCTCTATGGTTTTCTGGAGCGGCCGGAAATGGTCCTGCGCCGATATCCGACGACGGACACAAGCCTTGCTGCGCGCTACGCGCGCGCTATTGCTGCGCATCGCTTCTCGGAGACGCGCGTGGCGTTGGCGCAGACGGACGGCTTGATCCATTCACAGCCGCAGAACCCGTACTTTCACGAGTTGAAAGGACAGACTTTGCTCGAGGCCGGCAAGCCCTCCGAAGCCAGTGCCCCCCTGCGGCAGGCGGTGCAGCTCGCACCAAACCCCGCCTTGATCCAGATCATGCTCGGACAGGCTTTGGTGGAGACACACGATCGTGCGCATACGGAAGAGGCGATTTCCATCCTGCAGGCGGCGCTCGCGCGTGAGCCGGAATCGGGTGATGCCTATGCGCACCTGGCCATGGCCTATGGACAGAAAAACGATCTGGGACATGCGGATCTTGCGGCCGCTCAGGCCGCTTTCATGCGCGGCGACTTCAAGACCGCGCGTGAGATTGGTGCACGCGCCAAGACGCGCTTTCCGGTGGGTTCGCCCGGCTGGGTCAAAGCAGACGATATGGCCAGCTACAAGCCCCCGCAGAGCGGCATTTTCGGGCGCTGAAGTTCAGAAAGGAAACATCGATGAAATTCAAAAATCATTTGCCTGCAGCCGGGCTGCTGATGGGATGTGTGGCCTTCTTCACTCCGCTATCCGCGCACGCGCAGGCGTTCAGTCCGGACCAGCGGCAGCAGATCGAGCAAATCCTCAAAGATTATCTGATGACGCACCCCGAGCTTCTTCAGGACGTGATGGGCGAGCTGGAAAAGCGGCAGTCGCTGGCGGAGGCCGAGAAGCATCGCGCTACGATCAAGGAACAGAGCGCCACGCTGTTCAACTCTCCGCGGCAGGTCACTTTGGGCAATCCGCAAGGCGACGTCACCGTCGTCGAATTCTTTGACTATAACTGCGGGTACTGCAAGCGTGCCATGGCGGACATGCTCGAATTGTTGAAGGACCCCAAGCTGAAATTCGTGCTTAAGGAATTTCCGGTGCTGGGCGAGGGCTCGACGCAGGCCGCACAGGTCGCGGCGGCGGTTCGCATGCAGGACAAATCCGGAAAGAAGTATCTCGAGTTTCACCAGAAACTGCTCGGCGGACGCGGCCATGTGGACAAGGTGCGCGCGCTCGCCGTCGCCAAGGAGGTCGGTCTCGACGTCGCTCGTCTGGAACGAGACATGGCAAGCGACGAGGTCAAGGCACAAATCGAGGAGAGCATGAAGGTTGCCGAGTTACTTTCGCTCAACGGCACCCCGAGCTACGTGGTCGGCACCGACGTATTGGTCGGTGCCCTCGGCTACAATACGCTGAAGGAGAAGGTGAACACCGCACGTTGCGGCAAGGCCGAGTGCTGATATCGTAATCCGCATGAGCGAAGCAAAGTGCGGGAGGTCCTCCGGACAGCTTCGTAGTCTGCTGGCGCGCCGGCGACTGTGCTTCCACTTCCCAGGTGAGGTCCCTATAAAGCGGTAATCTGTTCCGCCGGGCCATTGCGCGATGCCGGACATCCTGTTCGTCCTCAATGGACCCAACCTCAATCTGCTGGGCATGCGCGAGCCCGCTATCTACGGCCGGGCGACGCTGGACGATGTGCAAAGGATTTGCCGGCAAGCAGCAGAGCGCCGCGGCTTCGTCCTCCATTTTCGCCAGTCCAACCACGAGGGCGAGATGGTCGATTCCGTACACGAAGCGGCGACAAAAAAAGTCGCCGGGCTGATCATCAATGCGGGTGCCTACACGCACACCTCCATCGCCTTGCGTGATGCCGTAGCGGCGGTCGACCTTCCGGTGGTCGAAGTGCACGTCAGCAACATTTTTGCGCGTGAAGACTTTCGCCACACATCGCACATTGCTCCGGTGGCAAAAGCGACCCTGTGCGGCTTCGGGATCAATGGTTATGCGCTCGCCATAGAGGGGCTGGCGACACTGTTGCGCGAGCAAGGAGAAGCCAAAAAGACAGAGACGGAATCGTGAGCAGCGAGCGGAAGAATAATAAGCCGAAGCGGACCGTCGATCACGATCTCATTCGCGAGCTGGCCCGTCTGCTGGACGAAGTCGGGCTGACCGAAATCGAATTCGAGCGCGACGGACAGCGCGTGCGCGTGGCGCGACACCCTGCAGCAAGCATTGCAACAGTTTCTGCTGCCGCGCGCGCCACCACACCGCTCGATCAGGGTGGCCACATCGAGCCCGGGTCTCCCGATCCGACGAAGCATCCCGGACTGGTGTCCTCGCCGATGGTTGGTACAGCCTATCTCTGCCCCGAACCTGGCGCGCGGCCTTTCGTGGAAGTGGGAAGCCGCATTGCGGTGGGCGATACGCTCCTGATTGTCGAAGCAATGAAGACCATGAACCACATTCCCTCTCCACACGCGGGCACGGTCATCCAGGTCCTGGTTGAGGACGGGCAACCCGTCGAGTTCGGCGAGCCACTAATGATCATCGAATAACTTCGGCAGATTTCGTTCCAGGCGCGATGTTCGACAAAATCCTGATCGCAAACCGGGGCGAGATCGCGCTGCGTATCCTGCGCGCGTGCAAGGAGCTCGGCATCGCCTCGGTGGCGGTGCATTCGACCGCCGACGAGGACGCCATGCACGTGCGGCTGGCGGACGAGAGCGTGTGCATCGGCCCACCGCCTGCGCGCGAGAGCTACCTCAATGTTCCTGCCATTCTGGCCGCGTGCGAGATCACGGGAGCCGATGCGGTGCATCCCGGCTACGGCTTTCTTTCCGAGAACGCGCGCTTCGCCGAGATCCTGCAAGAGCACAGGATTCACTTCATCGGCCCCCGCCCCGCCCACATCCGGCTGATGGGCGACAAAATTGAAGCGAAGCGCACCGCCAAGCGGCTCGGCATTCCAGTGGTGCCGGGATCGGAAACCGCAGTCGGCTCCGATCAGGAGGCAACCGCCGTCGCCCATGAGTTGGGCTTTCCGGTACTGATAAAAGCGGCTTCCGGGGGCGGTGGGCGCGGCATGAAGGTCGCGCACAGTCCAGCGGAGCTGCTCTCGACGCTTTCTCTGGCGCGGGCTGAAGCCAAGGCCGCGTTCGGCGAAGACGCACTCTATATAGAAAAGTGCCTCACGCGCCCGCGCCACATCGAGATTCAAATCCTGGGCGACGGCTGTGGCCGCGTCATTCATCTCGGCGAACGCGACTGCTCGCTGCAGCGCCGCTATCAGAAGGTATGGGAAGAAGGTCCCTCCCCGGCGCTGAACGATGGCGCGCGCAGCTCCATTGGGGCGATTGCGGCCAAGGCCATGCAGAGCATCGAATATCTCGGCGTCGGCACCATCGAATTCCTCTACGAGGACGGGCAATTTTATTTCATCGAGATGAATACGCGCATTCAGGTCGAGCATCCGGTGACGGAAATGATCACGGACATTGATCTTGTCCTTGAGCAGATTCGTGTTGCGGCGGGTGGTGAGCTGCAGCTACGCCAAGAAGATCTCAAATTTCATGGGCACGCCATCGAGTGCCGGATCAATGCGGAAAATCCCGTTTCCTTCCGCGCCTCGCCGGGAAAAATCGTGCACTATCACCCTCCCGGCGGCCTGGGCGTGCGCGTGGACTCGGCCGTGTACCACGGCTACGCCATCCCCCCGTATTACGACTCGCTCGTGGGCAAGCTTATTGTGCACGGCAAGACGCGCGGCGAATGCCTGATGCGGCTCAAGCGTGCCCTCGATGAGTTCGTCATCGACGGGATTGAAACCACGCTGCCGCTGTTCCGCGCGCTGGTACGCGAAAAAGATATCATCGACGGCGATTATCACATTCACTGGCTCGAGGAGTTCCTTGCCAGCGGCAGCATGGTGCATTGAGGGGATGAATGGCCAGGCGTCAGCCGACGCTCATCGAGATCACCCCGGAAGTCGTGCTCAAGGCCTATGCCTGCGGCATTTTTCCGATGGCGGAAAGTGCAGAGGATCCGGCGCTGTACTGGATTGAGCCGGAGATGCGCGGCGTCATCCCGCTCGACCGCTTTCATGTGCCGGCCCGTCTCGCGCGGACTGTGCGCTCGGATCGCTTCACCGTCACCGTGGACCGTGATTTCGACGCGGTCATGGAGGGCTGTGCCGAACCGCGCGAGGGACGGCCGCGAACATGGATCAATACGCGGATCCGCAAGTTATATCGCAAGCTGTATGAGCGCCGTTTTTGTCATAGCGTCGAGGTCTATGATGCCCACATCCTGGTGGGCGGACTTTATGGGGTGACGCTTGGCCGCGCTTTCTTCGGTGAGAGCATGTTCCACCTTGCGCGCGATGCTTCCAAGGTAGCCCTCGTTCATCTCGCCGCCCGGCTGCGGGCCGGCCGATTCAGATTGCTCGATACCCAATTCGTCACCGACCATCTCAGGACGTTCGGCGCCACCGAAGTGCCGCGGCGGCAATATCAGCGCCTGCTGCAGGCAGCTCTGATCGGGGAAGGCGATTTTATGTCCCTTGGCCCGGATGTCACGGGAGCGGAGGCGCTGGCGCAACTCAAGTCGGGGCCGCACTCGCTTCCCAAGCGGCAGGCGTAGTCCGGGTGCCCCTTCGGATCGAAGATTACGCCCTGATCGGGGATTGCGAAACCGCCGGTCTCGTGGGACGTGACGGCTCGATCGACTGGCTCTGCCTACCTCGATTCGATTCGG
>DATCJI010000394.1:0-5480 GCA_036562835.1 Xanthobacteraceae bacterium
CCGGTCAGCAAAAGCAACGAGCATCGAGACCGCGGACGGCCGCTCGCTGCCCGCGCGTGCTGCCCAGCGGTCCAGCAGAAAAGCCCATTCGTAATGGTGCCCCGGTTCGCAAATTTGCCCTGCGATGCCCGGCACAGGTGACCAGTTCTTGTCGAAAAATTCGCGTAATGCTCCGCTCGCCGGATCAATGAACTTATGGAGAGATAACTGGGCGATCTCATCGGCCATCTGCTTCCAGACCGGATCGTCGTCCAGCTCGCTCCAGGCGAGCGCCGCTTCGAAGAGATGCATGTGCGGATTAGCCGCGTGCGGCGCATCCGTCTCCGGATCGAGAAACCCGCCTGATGAGTTCCTGTGATACTGATACAAGGCCGTACGCAACCTCGCAGCTTTGTCGCGCCATTCAGGAGCACGGCCGAAGGCGCCGTAAGCTGCCGCGAAGGCAAGGAGCGCAAAGGCCTGGTTGTAGAGATCGACCCTCGCATCGGAAACGCGGCCGTCCACGTCCACAACGGAAATGACCAAGCCCTCGGAATTAAGAAAGTACTTGCAGAGGTATTGCAGCGCATGCTGGGCCGCTTCGCCCCATGGTCCTGCCCAACCCAGCCGTCCTGCTTCGCAATACGAAAACGCCTGTCGCGCAATACTGCGGGCCCGATGTGGCAACCGCATAGGATGGCCGGCAAGGTCTATGGCTTCGTGGAAGCCGCCGCTGATGCGGTCGGCACCGCGCTCCCACCAAAACGGCAGCGCAATATCCATGAGCCACGCACGCAGCGCTGCGCTCTCAGCATCGATGTCGTTCATTGCCGCTGGCACGTACTCGGTCTAGAGGATGCCCGTGCGCCGGGCATGACACAGGACAGTATGTTAGGACACTAAGGTGAGTGAGCGCATCCTTGTGACCGGCGCGGCCGGATTCATCGGCATGCATGTGTCGCATCGTCTTCTGCGCGACGGTCGCACTGTGCTCGCGGTCGACAATCTCAATTCCTACTATGACCCCGCCCTCAAGGCTGCGCGGGTTGCGGAGCTGAATAAATTTCCAGGCCTCGCGTTCGAAAAGCTGGATCTGGCGGATCGTCCTGCTACGGCTGCCTTATTCTCTCGTGAACGGCCTCGATGCGTCATTCATCTCGCCGCGCAAGCGGGCGTGCGTCATTCGCTCACAGATCCGCATGCCTATGCGGATGCCAATCTGCTCGGCTTTCTCAATGTGCTCGAGGGATGCCGCCACGCAGGATGCAAGCATCTGATCTACGCGTCTTCGTCTTCAGTCTATGGCGCCAACACGGCGATGCCGTTTCGCACCTCTGATAACGTTGATCATCCGCTCAATCTTTACGGCGCAACCAAGAAAGCAAATGAGCTGATGGCGCACGCCTACTCTCACCTGTTTGCACTACCCGCGACCGGGTTGCGCTTTTTCACCGTGTACGGCCCGTGGGGTCGTCCGGACATGGCGATGTGGCTTTTCACCGAGGCAATCCTGCACAGTCGGCCGATCAAGCTTTTCAATGGCGGCAAGATGCGGCGGGACTTTACGTATATCGATGACGTAATCGAGGCCGTCGTTCGGCTGATTCCGCTTGCGCCCATGGGCACCCCGAATTGGAAGGGCAATGACCC
Organism: Xanthobacteraceae bacterium; assembly: GCA_036562835.1. Lineage (GTDB taxonomy): Bacteria > Pseudomonadota > Alphaproteobacteria > Rhizobiales > Xanthobacteraceae > VAZQ01. Next base: position 1,630 of record DATCJI010000394.1, read on the forward strand.
GGCGACCAGTCCCGCGCCATGGCGCGTCTTTAACATTGGGAACAGCAGGCCGGTGGAAATAACGCAGGTGGTTCAGCTGATCGAACGCGCAACGGGCAAGCGCGCCAAGATTGAGCTGTTGCCGATGCAACCCGGCGACGTGCCGGAAACCTACGCAGACGCAACGGCGCTGGAGCAAACAGTCGGCTTTCGGCCAGACACACCGATCGGCGAAGGCATTCGACGCTTCGTGAAGTGGTTCCTGAGTTTCTCCCCCCGCGCACGCTGATCGCGAGAGCGCCTCCCTGTAACTGTCTGAATCAAAACGTGTCCACAGTGGGGAACAAGCCCATCGCCACACCCGCACGGCCGTGCTAGGCAGGGCACCTCGCGAGCCGGCAGGGGGTATCGGTGTAATGTCGCAATCGACGAGCGAGTTGACGCACAAGCCTGTGCGCGTGGGTGTGGTGGGCGTCGGGGTGATGGGCAGCAACCACGCCCGGGTCTTTGCCGATGTTCCCGCGGTGGAACTCGTCGGGGTTGCCGATCCCGATCGCGACCAGTGTGCTCTCGTGGCCGGGCTTCTTGGCTGCAAAGCATTCGATCATATCGACGAGCTGCTTGCACTGGATATCGATGCCCTGACCATCGCGGCTCCCACGCATCTGCATCGGGAGCTGGCGCTCGACGCGATCAAGCGCGGCGTGCATGTGCTGGTCGAGAAGCCGATCGCGCCCTCCGTCGCCGAGGGCCGCGCGATTATCGCCGCCGCAAGGCATGCCGGCGTGGTGCTCATGGTCGGTCACGTCGAGCGTTTCAATCCCACCGTGCAGGCGATCAAGGACGCGATCCGGGCGGAAGACATTCTGTCCATTGGCATCACCCGGGTAGGACCCTTTCCGCCGCGCATGTCCAATGTGGGCGTCGTCATCGATCTTGCGGTGCATGACATCGACCTCATCCGCTGGTTCACCGAATCGGAGATCGTCGACGTACAGCCGCAGCTCAAGAGCGCCATGGCGGAACGCGAGGACATTGCGCTGCTGCAGTTCCGCACCGCCTCTGGCGTTCTCGCGCACATCAACACGAATTGGCTCACACCCTTCAAGGCGCGGAGCGTGACTATTGCGACGCGCAACAAATATGTCATGGGCGATCTGCTCACGCGACAGGTCACCGAATGTTTCGGGTTCCAGCCCGACGGGAGCTACTCGATGCGGCATCTCTCGGTCGGTCACGCGGAGCCGTTGCGCGCGGAGCTGCTGGCCTTCATTGGCACAATCCGCTCTGGCGGAGAGCCTGCGGTGACCGGTGATGAGGGCGTTGCAAGCCTCGAAATCGCGATCCGCTGTCTCGATGGCCGCCACGCCGCAACCGATCATCGCGCGCCGGCGTGGCGCCGCGTGAGCGGCTGAAGCGCTGGCCGAAGGTCTCTTGGGCTCCGCGCGCGTTTCCACACTGACGTTCATGAACGAGCGCGTCAGCCCCCCTCCAATTGCCTTCATCGATCTGGCGGCGCAGCGCCGCCGCATTGGCCCTTCCCTGGATCAAGCGCTCGCGCGCGTGCTGAAGCATTGCCAGTTTATTCTGGGTCCGGAAGTGCGCGAACTCGAGACGCAGCTCGCCAGCTTCTGCGGGGCGCCGCACGCGGTGTCCTGCGCCAGCGGCACTGACGCACTCATGATGGTGCTCATGGCCAAAAACATCGGCGCCGGAGACGCGGTGATCTGCCCGAGCTTCACGTTTACGGCCACCGGCGGGGTCGTCGCGCTCGTCGGCGCCACCCCGGTTTTTGCCGATGTCGAAGAGGTCACTTTCAACCTGGACGCTGACAGCCTTGCGCGCGCCTGCGTGACTGCAAGGAAGTATGGGCTTCGGCCGAAGGCAGTCATTCCGGTAGACCTGTTCGGGCATCCGGCCAATCACCACGCAATCGCTTCGGTTGCGCAAGCCGAGAAGCTCTTCGTGCTCGACGATGCGGCGCAAGCGTTTGGGGCGACTTATCGGAAAACGAGACTCGGAGCTGTGGCGCCGACGACGGCGACGAGCTTTTTCCCATCGAAGCCGCTTGGGTGTTACGGTGACGGCGGGGCCGTGCTGACAGATGACGACGAGCTTGCCGACGTGATGCGCAGCCTGCGCATGCACGGCCAGGGCAGCCACAAATACGATTGCGTGCGCATCGGGCTCAATGGCCGGCTCGACACCATGCAGGCGGCCGTACTGATCGAGAAGCTCAAGATATTCGAGGAGGAGATTGCGGCGCGGCAGCGCATAGCCGCCCGCTATGCGCAAGCCTTGGCCGACGTGGTGAAAGTGCCGGCTGTTGCGCCAGACTGTTCATCGGTGTGGGCGCAGTACACGATTCGGGTGCCGGACGGCCAGCGCGATACTGTGGCCGCCATGCTTGCGAATCAGGGCATTCCGACCGCGGTGCACTACCCTGCCCCGCTGCACCGCCAGCCTGCGTTCAAGAGCTATCCGGTAGTCGAAGGCGGCGCCCCGGTGAGCGAGCGCCTGGCGAGCGAGGTGCTCAGCCTTCCGATGCACCCATATCTCGACGAGACGACGCAGGATCGGGTCACTGCGGCGGTGCGCAGCGCATTGCGCGCAGTGTAAAATACAACAGTAGTCGTGAATGCCGGCAGCGCATGCGCTCCCCGGCACAGTGCTCAAGCATCGACATCTCACGGGTCACATGCCGTTGCAAGCACCGCCCATGATCGCGCGCATCTTTACGGTGGGCGGGCTCACGCTCCTCTCGCGCATTACCGGTTTTGCGCGCGACGTGCTGCTCGCGGCAATCCTGGGTGCCGGACCCGTGGCCGATGCGTTTTTTGTAGCGCTGCGCCTGCCTAATCATTTCCGGGCGATCTTCGCTGAAGGCGCGTTCAACTCGGCATTCGTGCCCGCCTATGCGCGCATTCGCGAGCAGGAAGGCGCGCCTTGCGCCGGTCTCTTTGCGGATCGCGTGTTCACTCTTTTACTCGCGGCGCAGATCGTGCTGTTGGCTCTTGCGCTGTTGTTTACGCCGGCATTGATCGACCTGCTTGCCCCGGGCTTTTCCCACGATCCATCGCGGTTCACGCTTGCGGTCGAGCTCACACGCATCACATTTCCGTACCTGTTGCTCGTCTCGCTCGTGACGCTCTATGGCGGCATTCTGAATGCGCTCGCGCGGTTTGCTGCGGCGGCAGCAGCGCCCATTCTTCTGAACCTCTCGATGATGATGACGCTCGCGCTCGCCGCGTTTTTCCCGAGCGCAGGGCATGCCGCCGCCTGGGGCGTGCTCATTGCCGGCATCCTGGAGTTTCTGCTGGTCGGCGGCGATGCACTGCGCATTGGCACGTTCCCCCTCTTTCGCGCGCCCAAGTGGGACACCGATGTGAAGCGCTTCTTCAAGGCGCTGGCGCCGGCCACGGTCGGCTCCGCCGGCCTGCAGATCGCGCTTTTTGCCGACACCATCATCGCCAGCTTTCTCTCCGCGGGGGCTTTGTCTGCGCTCTACTATGCGGACCGTCTGAACCAGCTCCCGATCGGCGTAATCGGCATTGCCATAGGCACCGTGCTGCTGCCGGAAATGGCTTCCCGCATTGCGGCAGGGGACGAGGGAGGCGCGCGGCGCGCGCAGGCGCGTGCCATCGAGCTCACGCTCTTGCTTGCGCTTCCCTGTCTCGTCGCATTCCTGTTGCTGCCGGATCTCATCATGCGCGCGCTGTTCATGCGCGGCGCATTCACATCTGCGGATGCGCACGCGGCGGCGCAGACGCTTGCTGCCTATGCCCTCGGGCTGTTGCCGTTCGTGCTGATCCGCAGCTTCACAGCACCCTTCCTCGCCCGCGGCGATACTGCGACGCCCGTCAAGGCATCGT
>DATCJI010000403.1:0-3255 GCA_036562835.1 Xanthobacteraceae bacterium
GCGGCCAGAGTAGAACATAACGAGAACAGAAATGCAAGCGGTTCCGGAACGCGGTAAGGCCGCAGCTGCCTCCCCGCGCCATCTCCGTTTCGGCGCTGCGAAGGGTTGACCTGTTCTGTACGGCACCGTACGGTCTCCCCATGGCGCGAAACAAGACCACGACGGTCCGTAAAGGCGCAGAAGAAGCGCGTAATCAGCTCCCTGAACTTCTCAGTGCCGCCGAGAAGGGATGCGCGACCATCATCACACGGCATGGCCGGCCGATTGCAGCACTGGTGCCGATCTCAGAATACGATTCTGCCTATGGCCAGCAGCCGCTGTTGCCTGAGGAAGGGACGGGCCGCGGCGTCTGGGGGAAGAACAGCACCCGTACCATCCGGCGGCTGCGCGCCGAATGGAGCCGGTAGAATTCGAATTTTTACCCCAACGGTCGCTGCTTCTGATCGATTCGGCGCCGATCATCTACTTTCTCGACGGGCATCCGAGACTCGCGCCACGGTTCAGGCCTATGTTCGCAGCGCAGGCGGAGGGGCGCGTGCGCTTTGCCATCACCACGATCACCATCGCGGAGGTGATGACCGGTCCGCTGCAGGTTGCCGACGATGCGCGGGCGCGACGGTACCGCGCGATACTCACGTCCTGGCAAATTGTTGAGCTCGATGCGGATATTGCCGAGTGCGCGGCGAGGTTGCGGGCCTCGCTCCGCCTCAAGCTGGCAGATGCAGTGCAGGCGGCGAGCGCGCTGGCAATCGATGCTGCGGCCCTGGTGACACACGATCGCGATTTCTCGCGTCTTCGTTCGCTGCGCGTGATTTCCTGATTACCCACCCGGCCCCAGCTTCGCCACACGACCAGCTTCAATGAGGCCGCAGCAAATATTGCCGCGGAAGTACATGAGCTTCTTATCCATGCCGCCCGAAGAAATAAGGCTAGGGGATTAGCCCGCGACCCTTTTCGTTGCGCCGTGCTCGCTTGGGCGCTGGAATGAGAAGGTCGGCCGGCGCACGAAACCGCGCGCGCAACCGCTGCACCATCGTCATGCTGAGTCCCTTCGTGCCTCTCAGGACCTCGCTGACCTGGCTCGGCGTTCCAAGGATTGGGACCATGTCCGCCCTGGTCAGGCCATGCTGATCCATCAGGTGGCGGATCAGCTCTGCTGTGCTCGCCGATCGGCGAGGCCACCTGCTCTCCTCATATGCAGCAATGAGGCGCGCCTGCGCCTGCAATCGCGCAATATCGGCCGGATCGTCCGAATGCCACAGCCGATCGACAAGCGCGCGAGCGCGCGCGAACTCCGCATCGCTAGCTTTTCTTCGAAGGCAGTGAACATTTGCCGGCCTCGCATTGCGAGGCCGTCCTCGATCGCACCGCCCCCTCCGCCGCGCTGCGCGCGGTTCCTCTCCCCCGCTGCGCGCTTCGCGCTGCGCAGGGGAGGATAGCGCGCTACGTGCCCACGCCGCGCTGACGCAGCGCGCCGGCGATCTCGTCCAGGATCGCGGGATCATCGATGGTCGCCGGCAAGGTCCAGGGCTCGCTGTCGGCGATCTTCTTCATGGTGCCACGCAGGATCTTTCCCGAGCGCGTCTTCGGGAGCCGCGCCACGCTGATCGCGAGCTTGAAGGCGGCCACGGGGCCGATCTTCTGGCGCACCAACGCCACGCATTCCTGCTCGATCTCGCCGAGCGGCCGGTCGACCCCGGCCTTGAGCACGATGAAGCCGCACGGCACCTCGCCTTTGAGCGGATCGGAAATGCCGATCACCGCACATTCTGCCACGTCCCTGTGCTCGCTGAGCACTTCCTCCATGCCGCCCGTAGACAGCCGGTGGCCCGCGACATTGATGATGTCGTCGGTGCGCCCCATGATGAACAGATAGCCGTCCTGGTCCTTGAAGCCTGCGTCCGCGGTTTTGTAGTAGCCGGGGAATTCGGACAGATAGCTCTCCGCGAACTGCCCGTCAGCCTGCCACAGGGTCGGCAGGCAGCCGGGCGGGAGCGGCAGCCTGATCACGATCGATCCCATGGTGCCGGCCGGCAGCTCCTTTGTCTGCTCATCGACCACACGCACGTCGTAGCCCGGCATGGACACGCTCGGCGAGCCGTACTTGACGGGCAGCGCTCCGAGCCCGACCGGATTGCCCGCGATGCACCAGCCCGTCTCCGTCTGCCACCAATGGTCGATCACCGGCTTTTTCAGAAGCCCCTCGGCCCAGTGCAGCGTGTCGGGATCGGCGCGCTCGCCGGCCAGAAACAGGGTGCGGAATTTGGAAAGATCGTACTGCGCGAGGAGCTTGCCCCCGGGATCTTCCTTCTTGATGGCGCGAAAGGCGGTGGGCGCCGTGAAGAAGGCAACCGCGCCATGCTCCGAGATCAGCCGCCAGTACGCGCCGGCATCGGGCGTGCCAACCGGCTTTCCTTCGTACAGTATGGAAGTCGCGCCATGGATGAGCGGCGCATAGACGATGTAGCTGTGTCCGACCACCCAGCCGATGTCGGAGCCGCACAACCACGTCTCCCCCGGACTGATCCCGTACAAATTCTGCATGGACCAGCGCAGCGCCACCATGTGGCCGCCGTTGTCGCGCACGACGCCCTTCGGGCGTCCGGTGGTGCCCGACGTGTAGAGGATGTAGAGCGGATCGGTGGCGGCGAGCGGCGTGCAGTCGTAGACCGAGCGCGCAAACACCACCGCATCGTCGCGCAGCTTGGCCCAGTCATGATCGCGCCCGGCCACGAGCGTGGCCTCGGCCTGCGGGCGCTGCAGGATCACGCAGGCCTCGGGCTTGTGGCTGGCCAGCCTGATCGCCTCGTCAAGCAGCGGCTTGTACTGCACGATGCGCCCGGGCTCGAGCCCGCAGCTCGCCGAAAAAATGATCTTGGGCCGCGCGTCGTCGATGCGCGTCGCCAGCTCCTTGGCGGCAAACCCGCCAAACACGACCGAATGCACCACGCCAATGCGCGCGCAGGCAAGCATGGCGATCACCGCCTCGGGCACCATGGGCATGTAGAGGATGACGCGGTCGCCCTTCTCGACGCCGAGATCGCGCAGCACGGCGGCGAGCACCTGGGTCTCGGTCAGCAGGCGATGATACGTGAAGGCGCGCTTCTGCCCCGCGAGCGGGGAGTCATAGATGAGCGCAGCCTGCTCGCCCCGCCCGGCGAGCACATGCCGGTCGAGCGCGTTCCAGGAGGTGTTGCACACCGCACCGACGAACCAGTGGCCGTAAGGGCCGGCATCGGGATCGAAGACCTTCTT
>DATCJI010000412.1:0-9319 GCA_036562835.1 Xanthobacteraceae bacterium
CCGGTGATGGAGCGGCTGCGCGAGGCCTTCTCGCGGGAACATGCGCTTCAGTGCGGGTTCTGCACTCCCGGCATGCTGATTTCAGCGCGTGACATCGTACAGCGGCTTCCGGATGCAAATGAAGAGAGGATCCGACGCGAGCTTGCAGGCAATCTCTGCCGCTGCACTGGCTATCTCGGTATTGTGCGCGCGGTACACAGCGTGGCGGACATGGAAGGCCGTGCGCCAACCCGTGCGCAAACGGTGACGCCGGTTAATCCCATGCGTGGCTTCGTCCCGAGCACAGGGAGCGAAAGCGCGCGTACCGTGCCTCCGCGGACGGAGGCGAAGGCCGCTGAGCCGCGCGCAGGCTGGTCGCGGTTCGAGGAGAGTTTCGTGATCGACTGCCCGGCGCGTGAGGTCTGGCAGCTCCTGCAGGACACTCCGGCCGTGGCCGCTTGCCTTCCCGGCGCTCGCGTGACCGAGCACGATCCGGACGGCGCCAAAGGAACCATGGCTGTGAAGCTTGGTCCGATTACCGCGCAATTCGCAGGCACAGCCGCAATCGAGCGCGACGAGGCTGCGATGCGCGGCATAATACGAGGCGCCGGCAGCGATCGCGGCAGCGGCTCCCGCACCCGAGGCGAGGTATCTTACCGCCTGTTTTCAGAAAACGGGCGCACCCGCGTGTCGCTTGTTGTGGAATACAACCTGCAGGGAATGCTGGCACAGTTTTCGCGCCCGGCTCTCGTGCAGGATCTTGGCCGGCGCCTGATTGGAGATTTTGCACTGAACCTGGGTCGGCGCATTAATGCCAAAACGCCGGCCATTGAAGCACAGCCCGCCTTGAATGCCGGCAAGCTGTTTTGGGAATTCCTGTGGGATCGCCTTCGGCGGGCGTTCAAACGCTTTCCCCCAAATTAGCGCCCGGCAGCCCATCCCGGTTCGCTTGATCAGACTATCTCGTGTGCTCCGGAGAGTGTGGGATTTTTGTCACGGTCCCAGGATCTTTTTACTTTGTCATATTTGAGGGGTCCGTTTGTGCTTCGTTGTCTCTGGCTGGCAACGCGAGTCGGGGCAATTGAACCCGCGGGCCCGCCGAAAAGCCGCTGCGCGGAGGCAGCGTGGCTGCACGAGGGGGCAAACACATCCGGATTGGGTCTGCGGCAGAGCGCACCTCGCGTCGCTGCGTGACCGGTTGCGTGTTCGAGAAGCCGTTTGGGTGGAGTATTTCTATCAGGCGAGGTCGACATGACGCTTCCATTGGACAACAACACACATAGTCCACTGACGACGATAGCATCCGTTCCGCGACCACATCGGCCGAAGTGGCTGCGCCAGAACTGGCCGCTTGCCACCATTACCGCTGGCGTATTCATCATGCTTGTCTGGATGACTGCGCTGATGTGTTTTGCGCTCATGTTTGCGCGCCGTATCTAAATGCATGCTGAGCGGATCGTCTCGTGCTCGGATTGCGGCGTACCGCTTACAGGACCTTCTTGCGTAAATAGGCGCTGATCCAGTCAGCGGCCCAGATCAGAACGATGATGACGAGAATGCACGCCGCGGTCTCGTGATACCTGAAAAGTTTCATCGTTTTGATGAGCGAAAACCCGAGCCCTCCCGCACCGACCAGCCCGAGCACGGTGGCCGAGCGAATGCTCACATCGAGCCGATACAGGATGTAGCCGAACACTGCCGGCAGGACCTGCGGCAGGATGGCAAACATGATGATCTGCGTGCGTCCTGCCCCCGCTGCCTGCATCGCCTCCACTGGTCCGCGGTCCACATGCTCGATTTCTTCGGCGACAAACTTTGCCAACATCCCGGTAGCGTGGAGCGCAATCGCAAGGATGCCGGGCAAAGGTCCGAGCCCGACTGCGCTCACCAGGATAAGCGCGTAGATCAGCTCGTTGATGCTGCGCAGGAGGTTGAGAAAAATCCGGGTAATGGAATACAACACAAAATGCGGTGAGGTGGTGTGCGCAGCAAGGAGCGCGAGGGGTGCTGAGCCGATGACTGCGAGTAGGGTGCCCCATGCAGCGATCTGCACTGTCTCTATGGCGGGCTCGATCAGCAGTCCGAAAAACGACAGGTCGGGCGGGAACATGCGGACGAAAAAGTCAAACATGTTGGGAACGCCCTGAACGAGCGCGGCAGGGCTGATGTTGATCCGTGCAGCACTGGCCCAGAGAATAATGAGAAACAGAGTGCCCAGCACGACCCGAAAGCCCAGCCTGCGGTGACGAAAGGCTGCCTCGCGCGCCAGAGCGCTCTCGATTACAGGGGCCAGCGCGCTAGCCAAGTGCGGCCTCATTGCGCTGCGCATAAATTCGTTCGATGACTTCCGGCGTAAGCTCGTCGGGGCGGCCGTCGAAAATGAGCTCTCCACGCGCAAGACCGATAATTCGTTGCGCATAGTCGCGCGCGAAATCGATCTGATGCAGGTTGCAGATCACGCTGATCCCCAGCCGCTGCGAGATATCCTTTAGATATCCGAGAACCTGGCGAGCAATCTTCGGGTCCAGGCTGGCAACCGGCTCGTCGGCAAGGATCACGCTGGGACGCTGAGCGAGCGCGCGCGCAATCCCGACCCGTTGTTGCTCGCCGCCGCTCAAAGTGTCGGCGCGCTGGAAGGCCTTGTGGCCGAGACCCACCATTTCCAGGGCTTCGAGCGCAATGACCCGATCTTCGTGCGTGAAGCTGTAGAACAGGCTGCGCCAGGCAGAGCGATAGGAAAGCCGGCCGGCGAGCACGTTCATGATCACGGATAGGCGCAGCACCAGATTGAACTGCTGAAACACCATGCCGATGCCTTGCCGCAGCTTGCGCAACTCACGATGTTTCCGCGTCACCTCGCGCCCGTTGACCAGGATGCGTCCAGCGGTAGGCACGGCGAGGTGATTGATGCATCGCATCAGCGTCGACTTACCGGCGCCGCTTGGTCCCAAGACGACAAGGAATTCGCCGCGGCTGAGCGTAAAGCTTACGTTATGCACGGCGACGATCTTGCCGCCGGCAAAGCTCTTGCAAACGCTTTCGAGAGCCACGACAGATTGCGCAATGCTGGCGCCTGCAAGGCACTCAGGCGGACCCGGCTTTTTCGACATGTCGAGCGCAGCGCTCACGGTGCCTAGTTTCCGAACGTCATTTCACAATGCTTCTGCGCACGAGCGCGGAGGCCTGGTCGATCAAGGTCACGAGAGCCAAAATCACGAGCAGGATCGCGGCAGTCGCGCGAAATTCATAAAGACGAATAGTGGTGACCAGCTCAAATCCGATTCCGCCCGCGCCAATCATGCCAAGCACAGTCGCGGATCGAACTCCCACTTCAAACCAATAAAGATTATAGGAGACAATCTGTGGCATCACTTGCGGGAGTACTGCAAAGAGTATGGTCTGCACGTGCCCGGCGCCGGTGGCGCGCATGGCCTCGAGCGGCTTTGCGTCTATGTTCTCTATGGCCTCGGCATAAAGCCGCCCAAGGATGCCACCGAAATTCACGCCCAGAGCAAGCGCGCCGGGAAACGGCCCCAGCCCGACGGCGGCGACGAAAAACACGGCCCAGATCAGCTCGGAAATGCTGCGCAGCACGTTGAGCATCGTGCTCGCCGAAGCTCTCAGGATGCGCGACGAGGTGAGATTTCGGGCAGCGAGCACACCCAGCGGGAAACCGATGAGTGTTGCGATGACAATACCCCAGATCGCAATGCAGATGGTATCGAGCGTAGGCCCCCAGAGTTCATCAAGCGCGCGCCAGTCAGGAGGGATCATGCGAGCCAGATAATCGCCGATGACCGGCAAGGCGTGCGCGAGGCCCGTGGCACTGAGCTCGAGGCTGTTTGCGCTCCAGCCCAGGAAGGCTGCAGCGCCTATAAGACCCGCAAAGAATTTGGCCCGGCTTGCCAGAGCCGTACCGGGCTTTATGGATTTCTGATAGTGAGGAGGGCCCGGTGTGCTGCCGGGCCCCGAAGTGCGCGCCGCCAGGCGGTACATCACTTCATTTTCGTGAGATCGAGATTTAGCGTTTTGGCGATACCACGGATGATGTCGTAGGTCTGATCATTGGCAGGCGCGAAACGGGCGACCATCCCCATTTCTCCGAAGGTCAGATTCTTGATTGCAAAGAATGCGTCGGCGATCTTGGCCTTCATGGGTGCTGATATGGCCTTGCGATAGAACAGAGGATCGTTGGGAATGGCGGGCGAGGTCCAGATCACCTTGATCTTGGTGCAATCCACCAGCTTCTTGTCGCACGCGCCCTGGAAGATGCGATCGGCCACCGAAGCGGCATCCACCTTGCCCTCTGCAACCGCAATGATGCTCGCATCATGTCCGCCAGAATAGATCACCTTCTTCAAATCCTTCTCGGGCACGATTTTAGCATCCAGCATTGCGGCAGAGGGCATCAGGGAGCCCGATGTGGAGCTCGGATCTACGAAGGCAAAGGTATGGCCGCGCACAGATTCCAGTGAAGTCAGATCGCTCGCGTCGCTGCGCGCGATAATAATTGAATGATAATCCGGCGTTCCGCTCTTCGCCGTCACTGTAATTGCAAATGCCTCGACCGGAGCTTGCGTTGTGGCGAGCACGTACCCAAAGGCGCCCATCAGGGCAACATCGATCTTGTTGCTGCGCAGCGCCTCGATGGTTGCGTTGTAGTCGGAGCCGACGAAAACTTCGGTTTTCATATTCAAGCTCTTGCTGACCTGGTCCATCACGTCTTTGGACTGGCGAACCACGGCACGGGCATCTTCGGCCGGAATGAGCCCCACCTTGAGGACGCCCGGTTCGGCAAGGCCGTCCGATTGTGCCGCCGCGGGCGTGATGGCCGTGCCGATCAGCAGGAGAACAACAGCAAGAGCTTTTGTTTTGGGCATGTTCCTTCCCCTCGTAATTGTTGTCTTCACACAGGTGCGCAGCTTGAGCGTTGGCGCAAGCACACCCATGATAACATAGTCAGCGGGACGCGAAATCGGTTGGCTGGCAGTTTCATGCATCGGGTGTTAGGTTGAGCCCGCGACAGAGAAGCGCAGCGACACTGGAGGGGAAACGCAACGTGGCCAAGCCTTCACATACAGAGATCAATTTGAATGGCACGCGCTACCGCTGGCCCGATCGGCCGGTGGTGGTCATCTGTAACGACGGCGGCGACCCTGCCTACATCGACGCAGCATTGCGGGAAGGCGCTATTCCCACCATTGCGCGTTTCATGAGGTCGGGCTTTTCCAGCATTGCCCAATGCGTCATTCCGAGCTTCACGTGCCCAAACAACGTATCGATCGTGACCGGCGGCCCGCCGTCCATTCACGGCATCTCTGGAAATTTCTATCTCGAGCCCGAGAGCGGCAAAGCAGTGGTGATGACCGGGCCGGAGCTCATGCGGGCAAGCACCATCCTTGCCGAGTTCTCGCGCAAAGGCGCCAAAGTCGCCTCTATCACCGCGAAAGACAAACTGCGCCAACAGCTCGGCAAGAACATGGACATAGCCGGCGGCAGCATCAATTTCTCTTCCGAGAAGGCGGATCGATGCACGAAGTCCGAGCACGGGATCGAGAACGTGCTGGAGCTGGTCGGCATGCCGCTCCCGGACATGTATTCTCCGGAGCTCTCGCTGTTCGTGCTGGAAGCCGGCATAAAGCTTCTCGAGACTGAAAAGCCGCTGATCATGTATTTGTCGCTGACCGATTACATCCAGCACAAATACGCGCCGGGCGAGGCGGAAGCCACACGCTACTACCGCAACATTGATCGCATGCTGGCTCGGCTGGATGGGCTGGGCGCGGTGATTGGGCTCATCGCAGATCACGGCATGTGCGACAAATCCAATCCTGACGGATCGCGGCGCATCGTATGGCTGCAGGACGCGCTCGACCGCGAGCTGGGCAAAGGGACAACCATCGTGATTTGCCCGATCACCGATTATTTCGTCGCCCATCACGGCTCGCTGGGCAGCTTCGTGCGCGTATATTGCCGCGGTGCGACACCGCAGGCAGTCATGGATATCGCGCACAAGCTCCCGGGCATTGAGGCGGTATACGACAAGGCTAGCGCCGTCCGTCTTTTCGAGCTGCCCGCTGATCGGGAAGGTGATGTGGTGGTCATCAGCGATGCCGGAAGCTGCATTGGCACGACCCCGTCCGCGCACGATCTCGCCGGGCTCGAGGGCCACGCGTTGCGAACTCACGGAGGTATTGCGGAGAGCCGCGTGCCATTCATCCTGAACCATCCTCTGAACGATACCTATGCGGCGCGCGCCGCTCGTGGTGGCCTGCGCAGCTTTCACATTTTTGATTTCGCCATAAACGGCGTGACGACCGAACGCGGAGGCGCCCGACCAGCAGTCGCAGAGGGAGTGGTCGCGTGAAGCGAGCTGGGAAGGCAGCGGTCTACGAGGCGCCCAACACTCCGTTCATCATCAAGGAATACCCGCTGCGCCCTGTCAAAGTCGACGAAGTGCTGGTGCGCGTGAGTATGTCAACGATTTGCCGCTCGGATATCCATTCCTACGAGGGGAAGCGGCCCAATCCGCATCCCGGCATTCTCGGCCACGAGATCATTGGCACGATTGTTGAGCTCGGAAAAAACATATCGAAGGACATGCGCGGCGATCCGCTTAACGCCGGCGACCGCATCACCTGGTCCGAATATTTCTATCACGGCGAGTGCTACTACCGCGAAATCCACGACATGCCGCAGAAATGCCAGGGCGTGCGCAAATACGGGCACGATCTTGTGACGGACGATCCGCATTTCCTCGGCGGATTTGCCGAGTATTGTTACATCCTGCCGGGCACGTGCATCCTCAAGCTGCCGGACGAGCTGAGCGACGAGGAAGCGACTCCCATCAATTGCGGCGTGGCGACAATGGCCTGCGTTACGGAAGCGGCCGAAATCTCGCTGGGCGATGCTGTCGTGGTGCAGGGGCTTGGGCTACTTGGTCTTTACGGCTGCGCCATGGCAAAAGCGCGCGGTGCACGTCTGGTGATCGGGGTCGATGCGGTATCGAGCCGGCTCGACGTAGCGAAAAAATTCGGTGCCGATCACGTGTTCGATATCAGCCGCATGAAGCCGCAGGAACTGGTCACTGCGGTACGCAAGCTCTGCAAACCGGATGGTTCTGATGCCGTGATTGAAGTCTGCGGCGTGGCCGATGTGATCCCGCAGGGGCTCGAAATGCTTCGCGTTGGCGGCCGCTATGTGCTGGCGGGTCTCGTCAGCCCCAATGCGAATGTCACGATTGATGCGAATATGCTGGTCAAAAAATGGATAAGGATGCGCGGTATTCATAACTATCATCCGCGCCATCTCATTCAGGCGCTGGATTTCGTCTGCACGAATCGCCGTCGTTTCCCGTTTAAGGAAATCGTGGACTCCAAATTTTCGCTCGCCGAGCTCGGCGTCGCCTTTAAGCGCGCGTCCGAGCGGAGCGTGCTCCGCGCCGCGATTGTGCCCTGATGCAGGCGCCGCAGCTCAATTTCACGCCCAAGGGGCTGTATATCGGCGGCAAGTGGGTTGATGCCGCGGCTGGCAAGACATTCGAATCTGTCAATCCATCCACGCGCGAAAAGCTCGGCGACGTTCCGTCGGCCGATCAACGCGACGTGGACCGCGCGGTAAAGGCGGCGAAGATCGCGTTTGCTGAATGGTCGCGCGTGCCTGTTCGCGAGCGGGCGCGTGCGCTCGAGCGGCTCGCAGCCCGTATCAACGAGCACGCCCAAGAGCTCGCCCTCATGGACAGCCTCGACTCGGGCAATGCCATCACGGGTATGCGCGGCGACATGACCTGGACCGCCGACTCGCTCAATTATTTCGCGGGCTTGATTACCGAGATTAAAGGTGAGACGTCCTCGCAAGGACCGCGCCACCTCAACCTCACACGGCGGCAGCCCTATGGCGTGGTCGCGAAGATCAATCCCTTCAATCATCCGTTCCGCTTCTGTGCGGAGAAAGCGGCGGCCCCGCTCGCGGCCGGCAATTGCGTTGTAATCAAGGGTTCCGAGCAGGCTCCGCTATCAAGCCTCCGTCTCGGCGAGCTTTGCGAAGGCATCTTTCCGCCCGGGGTCGTCAACATCATCACCGGTGACGGCGACGTCGGGTCGGCGCTCGTGCGTCACCCGGACATCCAGCGCATCGGGTTTGTGGGGTCGGTGCCGACGGGCCGCGCGATCGCGCGCGATGCGGCGGATGGTTTGAAAAAGGTGACATTCGAGCTTGGCGGCAAGAACCCGATCATCATTTTCCCGGATGCCGATCCGAAGAAGGCGGCCGCCGCTGCCATCAAGGGAATGAACATGAACCGGCAGGGCCAGTCCTGCAGCTCGACCTCGCGCGTTTTCGTGCACGCCTCGTTGCATGGACCCGTGGTCGAGGAGCTGGTGAGGCAAGCGGAAACGTTGCCAGTCGGCATGCCATGGATCGACAAAAACGAGGTCGGCCCGATCGTGTCACAACGCCAGTTCGACCGCGTGATGGGCTACATCCGGTCAGGGGTCGAGGAAGGCGCCAAGCTGGCCACCGGTGGGGATCAGCCAAAAGAAGCTGCGTTGCGGCGCGGCTGGTTCGTTGCGCCCACAGTATTCGATTCCGTCACCCCCGATATGCGCATCGGCAGGGAAGAAATTTTCGGCCCGGTGATGTCGGTAATGCCGTGGAACGAGGAGCAGGAAATGCTCCAACGCGCGAACGCGCTTGAATATGGGCTCACTGCCGCAATCGTCACCAACGATTTGAGCAAGGCCATGGAAACGGCGGAGCGGGTCGAGGCTGGATATGTTTGGATCAACTCTAGCGGACGCTACCTCGGTGCCCCTTATGGGGGCTGGAAACAGAGCGGCATCGGACAGGAAGAGTGTGTTGACGAGTTGCTGAGCTACACGCAGATCAAAAATATCAACATGCGATGGTAGCAGACGAAATTGCCGGGCAATTTGTTCCGGGGTTCCACGAATTTTCCATCGGGAACATTTCAGACTTTTTCTGGTTGCTACGAAGGCCACTCAGAAAAGGAGCCGTTCATGAGAAGCACTCTGTTCGCCATGGCCACAGCGGCCGCCGTCTTGTTGCCGCTCACTGCTGCACCAGCCAGTGCCGGCCAGATGCAGCTTGCGCAGGCCGACATTCGGGTCGGTCCCGGCCCGGCGGTCGAGGAACGTCGTGGACCCGGCGTGACAATCGAGGAACGCCATCATCGTCCTGGCGTGACCATTGAAGAGACTGAAGGCCGACGCCGCGATTGCGTCAGCCGCTCTGAGAGCACCTCCCGTAATGGGGTGACCGTCACAGAACACGAGCGTGACTGCCGTTAACCGTTTGTTGATGTAAGGAGTAATGAAAATGG
>DATCJI010000467.1:0-1768 GCA_036562835.1 Xanthobacteraceae bacterium
AGTGCCAGAGTAATCATCAGAAAGCCGATACCGGTCGAGCGCAACGCAAGCACCGCGAACACAGCAGAGGTTGCGACCGCTACGATAAGCGCTGCGCTGTCGGCGACGAGGTGGCCGTGTCCTCCGGCAAGCAGCAGCGCCGCGGTGTAGCCCGACATTGCAAACAGGCCGGCATGGCCCAGCGAAACCAGACCCGCGTAGCCGACCAGAACGTTGAGGGCGAGGGCCATCACGGCGAACAGAAGAATCTGGCTCGACACGTTGATGTAATAGGCGTTGCTCAGCGCAAACGGCAGGACGACGAGCGCAAGCACCGCGAGTGCCGCTGCAAGCGTGCGCGGCGCGTCTTTCACGGGACGACCTGGCCGAACAGGCCTTGCGGGCGCAGCACCAGCACGAGCAGCATGGGCAAAAACAGGATCACGTAAGCGAGGTCCGGGAACATCGCCTGCCCGAAATTGTAGAGAAAACCGATGAGAAAGCTGCCCACGAGCGCTCCCATCAGGCTGCCGGTCCCGCCGAGAATCACGACAATGAGCGCGAGCGGCAGCATCTCCATGTCGAGTCCTGGGTAAACGGACAGATACGGGGCGCCGACGACCCCGCCGAATGCCGCGAGGGCCGCGCCGAGCGCGAATACGAGCGTGAACAGCATGGAGACTTTGATGCCGACGACACGCGCGATCGGCGCATCGTCGACGCCGGCGCGAATTCTGGCGCCAAGCCGCGTCCAATCAACCATGATCCAGAGCAACACGGCAATCACCACCGCGACGAGGACAATGACAAGACGATAGAGAGGAAAGAACATGCCGCCGACCTGCACCGCACCGCGTAGATGGGTCGGCGTTGCGGGTTGCCACGGATCGCCCGTCCAGATCATCAGGCACACATCGGCGACAATGAAGGACAGCCCGAGCGTGAGCAGCACCTGCGGCAGCTCCTGTCCACTCAACCGCCGCAGCAAAAAGCGCTCGATCAGGGCGCCGATGAGCGCCATGGCGCAGCCGCTCAGGAGAGCGGCCGCCCAGAAATTCATGCCCACTCGCGCATCGAGCAGACTCACGCCGAAATAGGCGCCGAGCATGAAGAACGACCCGTGCATCAGGTTGGGGATGCGCATCAGCCCGAAAATGAGCGAGAACCCTGCAGAAAGCAGAAACAGCAAGCCGCCAAGCGCAATGCTGTTCACCGCGAGCGTCAGCCACAGGCTCATGGGATCGCCCGTAAATGCCCGTCACCCGCCCCGCCGCTCACGTGGCTCGACACCCTGTCCCCGCAACGCGGAGAGAGGGTGGCGGCGAGCACAACGCGCGGCCGGGTGAGAGGCTTCTTGTTACTGCTCCAGATTTTTCGCCGGAGGATAGTCGCGGGAATAGACCGGATTGGCGAGAAAATCCTTCTCCTCATACGTCCAGAACTGACTGACGTTCGGATAGGTCTTGATCACCGTATTGACGAGCTTGCCGTCCTTGCGGTCGCATCTGCGGATGAAAACGTTGCCGATGACATTGCCGAGATGATCGAATTTGACAGCGCCGCGTGGCGTATCCGTAAGCGAGATCTGATGCAGTGCCTCGGCGAAAACCTTGCGGTCGTCCGCCTTGCCGTCGAGCTTCTGAACCGCCGCTTCGACGCATTGGCCCGCAATGTACATGCCGGCGGAATATCCGCCCGGCAGGACGCCGTAGCTCTTCTGCATGTCGGCGACGAAACGTTTGTTGCTTTCGCTATCGTACTCGGCGGAGTACCAGGCAGCTGATACGAC
>DATCJI010000488.1:0-2951 GCA_036562835.1 Xanthobacteraceae bacterium
ATCAACAAGGTGGTTGATCGCATTCTGGCGCTTCGTGACGAGATTGGGCCGTTCGGCGAGTTGGTCTATGCGGGCATGGATTGGGTCGACCCAGCGCTTAACAAGCGCTCCATGCAGCTCATGGCCGAAGAGGTCATGCCGCGCGTGAATGCCGCCATCAAGGAAACCGCGGCTGCGGCGTGAAGTGCTCACGTCCCCGGCATGGCGACCCAGGTGTGTTCGTCCATGCTGCGCCGACATGCCTCGGCGAGGGCCACGTCGCGCATGCCCGCGGCGAAGTCACTCGCAAGCGGCGCGCCTGCAGCAACGTGGCGCAGAAACTGCTCCCAGCCGGCGCGATACGGATTGGTGCCCGCGCCAAGCGGCGGCAGCTCGGTCCAATTGTTGCGATAATCCGTCCCGAGATCCGTGGCGATATTGAAATGCGCAATCTCGGGAGTCTGGGCCGCCTGCTGCACATAACATCGATGCAGCGTGGCCACTGCCGAGCCTTTGCTGCCATCAATCTGCAACGTGAATAAATCCTCGCGGCGCACGCGGGTCGCCCATGAGCTCAAAATCGTGCCAAACGCGCCGCCTTCGATTTCGACGAGCGTGGCCGCGCTATCTTCCACAGGAACGCGGTAGCGTTCTCCGTTTTCGTCGATGCGCTCGGGCGTGGCGGTCCAATGCGCGGAGGCAACGCGCAAGATGCGCCCGAGGATGCCTTCAATGACGTAACGCCAGTGCGGGTACATGTCCAAAACGAGCCCGCCGCCTTGCTTGTAATTCCAGCTCGATCGCTGCGCAGGCCTTTCGCTGCCGTCGAAAATCCACCAGCCGAATTCGAGCCGAAAGCCGACGATGCGGCCCAGCTTGCCGCTCCGGGCAACATCGGCCAGCTGACGCAGCCCCGGCAATCCGAGCTTGTCCTCGACGACTCCGTGCCTGACCCGGCGCGCCTGCGCCGCGCTCAGAAGGTCCTTCGTATCCGCAACCGTCGGCGCGAGCGGCTTTTCCGAATACACATGCTTGCCCGCCGCGAGCGCCTTCTTCAGTGTGGGCACACGCTGCAGCGTGGCCGCCGCGTCGAAAAAGATCGAATGCTCGTTTGACGCGAGCGCAGCATCGAGGTCCGTCGTCCACTCCCGTACGCCATGCGTCTGTGCGACCGAGGCAAGGCGCTTGGCGTCGCGCCCGACGAGCAGGAGCTGTGGCAGCAGGCGGTCAGGCCCAATTGGCAGACCCCCTTGGGCGATGATCGGCACGAGCGAATTGGCCAGATGCTGCGTCGAGCCAATGCGTCCGGTTGCGCCGTGGACAATGATGCCGATCGTTTGCTGAGCCATGCGCGTTGAGACTACTCTGGCATGAGCCAGGGAGGAATGTGTGCCGCGGCATATCGTCTGCCTCACTTTCGACTTTGACACCCAGTCGGGCTTTATTGCGCGCGGCATGACCACGCCCACCGCGCTTTCGCGCGGCGAGTTCGGTCTTGTCGGCGCGCCGCGCATCCTCGAGCTCATGCGCGCGCACGGCATTCGCACGACCTGGTTCGTGCCCGGCTTTACTATCGAGAGTTATCCGCGTGCGTGCGAGGCCGTGGTCGAGGCGGGGCACGAGATCGCGCACCACAGTTGGGCGCACGTGCCGCCGGCACAGCAAAGCCGGGCCGAGGAGGAGACCGATCTCGTCCGCGCCAATGAGGCGATTGCGCGCCTCATCGGCCGCAAGGCGCGCGGCTATCGCTCGCCATCATGGGATCTGAGCGAGAGTACGATCGACCTCCTGCTCACGCACGGCTTCAAATACGATTCGAGCATGATGGGTGGCGATTACTGGCCCTATCGAGCGCGGCGCGGCGATGTGGCGGAGCTTGGAAAGCCGTTCAAACTTGGAGAGCTGACGCCGCTGATCGAGATGCCCATCAGTTGGTCGCTCGACGACTATCCGCATTTCGAGTTCGTGCGTACGCCAACCTCTATCCTGCCCGGACTGCAGTCAGCGCGCCTGGTGATGGAAAACTGGTTGGACGAATTTCGCTACATGCAGAAGAACGTCGAGTGGGGCGTGCTCACCTACACCATGCACCCCTACGTGATCGGCCGTGGCTACCGCATGCTCGCGCTCGCGGACTTTCTTGACAAGCTCGTCGCCGCGGGCGCCCTGTTCATGACTATGGAGGACGCTGCCGCGGAAGCAGCAGAGCGTTGTTCGCTGGCTGACGGTAGCCTTTGAGCGAAGCGAAATCCGGGGACACGAAAAACTGATGCGCTGCTCGCCGGGTTTCGCTGCGCTCAACCCGGGCTGCGGTTACGCATATCCTTCACGCGCACCGCCTTTCCTTGCGAGCGCGGCACTTCGCCCGGCTGCTTGAGGGAAATCTCGCAAGACAATCCCATCATCGACTTCAGGTGAGCGCGAACATCGTTCTGCAATTTCGCGACAAACGGCTCGTCGCGAGGGCACCCGCTCGCGAGCTCCACCTCGATAATTGCTGCGTCCATAGGCCCCTCGCGCGTCAGCACGATCTGATAATGCGGCGCGAGTCCTGGAAAAGCGACCAGCAACGCCTCGATCTGGGATGGGTAGACGTTCACGCCGCGGACGACGAGCATGTCGTCACTGCGTCCGGTGACGCGCAGCATGCGGCGGTGCGTGCGCCCGCAGCGGCACGGCTCGTCGGTCAGCCGCGTAATGTCACGGGTGCGGTAGCGCAGCATGGGCAATGCCTGTTTGGTCAGCGTGGTGATGACGAGCTCTCCGCTCTGCCCCGCGGGCAGCACATCCAGCGTCTCGGGATCGATGATCTCGCAATAGAAATGATCCTCCCAGAGGTGCAAGCCGGCCTGGGCTTCGGCGCACTCGCAGGCGACGCCGGGCCCGAGCACTTCGGAGAGGCCGTAGATGTCGAGGGCCCTGAGCGCAAATCTTTGCTCGAGCGCTGATCGCATGGCCTCGCTCCAGGGTTC
>DATCJI010000089.1:0-3764 GCA_036562835.1 Xanthobacteraceae bacterium
CGGCGCCGACCACCGCTTCGAACCATCCGCTTCCGATTCTTCGCAGGAAAGCCAGCGCAGCAACGCCAGCGAGAACGAGCAACACCACATTGACCCATCCCTCTGAATGCAGAAACGTAGATCCTTCCAATGCGGCACTGAGCCAGGTTGTCGGACCGGGAAAAATGCCGGGCATCACGAAGCTGTCGTAACCGAGCATTTCATGCTCGTTCCAAGCGGCGAGCTGTCCGCCTGCAATGCCCCGCACGTAGAACAGCAACAACTTGAGTTGATTGTTCAGACGATCGGGGTTTCCGATCCATGTCCCGTCCCCGAGCGCCTGCACGCGGAATAATAGAAGGGGGATCGCAACCATCACGGCAGAAGCCACGAATGCGCTGCGATCTTGCCTCACCACGCGCGGACTAGGCGTGCTCAACGTCGAGGCCTCTCAAAGAGCGTGCAGTGGAGAGAAAAATGGAGAGGAAGTCACCGAGTCGTGGTCTTCGATGGCGAGATAGCAGCTGATAATCGCGCGGTGAATATTTGGAACGGCCGCAGCTGCACCGGGGTCAGGTATTCCGGCCAGCGCTCCACTCCGATGCGTGCCGCGAGATTGTA
Organism: Xanthobacteraceae bacterium; assembly: GCA_036562835.1. Lineage (GTDB taxonomy): Bacteria > Pseudomonadota > Alphaproteobacteria > Rhizobiales > Xanthobacteraceae > VAZQ01. The sequence goes on from DATCJI010000089.1 coordinate 601, forward strand.
TGGTGCCCGCGGAAGAAAACCGTAGCGAAGCGTGCGGAAGCTTTCGAAACCTGCCGCTTCGGCAGCGCGCTGAATTGCCTTGGGCCACATGCGGTAAATTCCGGATTCCTCTCGCAAGCGCATTCCAGGGGTGCAGATAATCTGCACGAGGTACAGCGGATTGAGCGGATTGGGTTCGACAAATACAAGACGTCCGCCCGGCAGTAATACTCGCCGGGCCGCACGGAAATACGGCTGCAGATCATGGAGGTGATGCAGCATGAAGAAACCCGCCACCAAGGTATAGGTCGCCTCGAGACTATTCATGACTTCCAAAATGTCGCCGACTTCAACCCGCGACTGGGGCCGTCCCTCGATGTTCTGGCGACAGATGGCTGCAAGTTGTGGCGAGAGCTCGATGGCAGTCAGCGCGCATCCGCGCTGCGCGAACAGGCCGGAGAACCGCCCCATGCCGGCGCCCCATTCGCACACACGCTCGCCCTCCCCCAAATCAACCACCCGCATGGCCTCGGCGAAATGGCGGCGAACATATGGCGTGTCGACCGCCAACATGCGCACCGGCCGGCGTCGAGCGTAATAATCCGCCTGCGCCTGAATCTGCGCGCGGTTTCCCGCATCGTGCGATTCGGTTTTTTCGTTCATGGAGTGCCCGACCAATCTCCATGGCTCCGTCACACGAGCAGCGCACACTTATAGGCGTCTGGACAAACGCCGGACGGCGAAGATTTGCCACAACGACCATGCGCCCTTCCACCAACGCCGTCCAGCGCTGTAGCTGGAACGACCGCTTGCACGGGGCGCGCGCTCGATCGGCGCGCTCGTGTAATGACCACGCGCGCCGGCGATCGCGGCCAGAATCGAAATGCGTCGGGCCCGCGTGGCCGCCACGGCCTCGATGAGGCGCCAATTCAACAGAACGAACAGGCCAGCGCCACGCGGTAGGTCGCCTAAACGCTCCAGGCAGCGCCGGTAGAGGCGCGAGCTGAGCAGGCGACCGCGCGATTGATACTTGCCGAAGCGGTCCGCAAACACCGCGTCGTATCCTTGCATCGCTCGTGGCCACAGGACGCTCAGCCCTTCGGGCGGATCCTGCAGATCGCCGTCGATGATCAGCGCCCATTTTCCGGTGCAAGCCCGCAGACCGGCCCGGATCGCGGCGTCCTGGCCCTGGTTTTGCGACAATCGCAACACGCGCAGCGGCAGGCCGAATTCCAGCCGCTCTGCCAAGTCGGCCGTGCTTTGCGGGCATGCATCGTCGACCAATACCAGCTCACAGGACAATCCCAGCGCCTGCGCGGCGCCGATCATGCGCTCGCACAGCGGCTCGACGAATTCGCGTGTCCGGTACATCGGCACGACCCAGCTCAGTTGCGGCCGATCTTCAGCCATCTCCTCGGCGGCCGACGTCACACTGCGCTCCCGCAGCCGTGCAGCAGGTATCGTCGCCCTGCTTCGCTTGTGGCCCATGCCCAGTACGCCTTGAGTCCGCTCTCCAGGGCGTGTTGCGCCCGCCAGATGAGGCCTTCCTCGGGTTTCGGCGGCACTCCGACAGGCTGCGGATCGCCGTATGCATCGGGATCCGGATACGTGGAGGTGCCGATCACCTCACGCCCGCTGATGCTCTCCACGGCACGCGCCACATCGTGATTGCTGTAAAGGCGCCCGGAGCACACGTTGAAGATTACCATTCCCGGCGCGGTACGCTCGCAAGCACGCAGGCAGGCCGCAACGACGTCGTCCAAGTAGACCCAGTCGCGCAGGCGAGGCTCTGAACTCAGAGGCACGCGCCCGCCGCCGAGTGCGGCTGCAAGCAGACGCGGCACAAGTTTCTCACGCTGTTCCCAGGGGCCGTACACGCTGAACAGGCGCAGCTCCGTTATCGAAGCGCCGTTTTCCCATCCATATTGCCCGATCATCAGGCTCTCAGCCGCCTTCACCACACCGCGGAACGCACCAGGCTGCAGTCGATGCGATGGATGGTGGGGAATCCCGGTAGCGCCGTAGCTGATGGCGCTGCCAAGATATACCACGTTGGCGCGCGAGCCTGCCCGGGACAGCGCCTCCAGCAGGCTGAGGCTGCCGGTCAAGCCGTGCTGCAGCATCTGCAGGCGCGTCTCATGACTGCGCGCGTGTCCGGCCGGAAATGCTGCATGCACGATCGCCTGTGGTTCGACGCGCTCGATCAGCGCAGTCAGCGCGGCAACGTCTTCGAGATCATGGCGATGGCACGTAATAGTCTCGTTGCACGCGACGAGACGCTCCGCGCTGGTGCCCGGCCGCAACAGGCCATGCACGTCGTGGCCGTGCCGCACGCTTCCGCGCGCCACTGCGGAGCCGATGACACCGCCGGCGCCCAGCACCAACAAGCGCATCTACGATCCGACTTTCGTCATTCGTGCAGGCGTCAGTCGCGCAACGTGGGCGCGGAGCGCTGCGTGATCGTCCGCAATGCCTTGCGCGTCCCGTTGCCGCAATTCCGCAAACACGGTGCGCAGCGCGCGCGTCGCGCGCGCGATGTCAGCTTGGGGTACATCCGCTCGAAAAGTCCGGCGCGCAATGGCGAAGCAGCACGACTGTCGTGCCATGTCAGCCATCAACAAGCGGCATGGCACCGGTCGACCGAGATCCGGCCGTGTCACGCCGGCAAACCCCAGTGCGCCGGAGTAGCGCTCCCTGAATGCGTCGATGGTGCCGTCGCACAGCGCGGAAAAGAGATTCACGTTTCCAAGATCGATCTGCAAATCATTGAGGCCAATATACACGCGTGAGAGCGGGAGCTGTGCCCATTCCTTAGCTAATGCCATCGCCTGCCTGGTCTCGCACAGAATGCTCAGCGCGCAGCGGCCGTCCAGTGCCTTGAGGCACTGTTCCACCTCGGCCACGCTGCGGACCATCGGCAGCCAGATTTCATTCGCGCCCAGTTCCGCGGCGCGGAGTGCCTCGCGGACGCGCTGATCCGAACCATTGTTAATGCGACAGATCAAGTTTCCCCGAATGCGCCCGCGCATGTGGACCAAATCGGCCTCGGTGCCGCGATTGATTTCGGTATCGAACCCGAATTGGCGAACCGGCTTGTCGGCCCATTCCCAGTCGACCACGATGCTGTTCATGCCGGCCGCCATCGCGGCGGCGGCATAGTCGACGTCATGACTGAACAGTACGAG
>DATCJI010000112.1:0-9300 GCA_036562835.1 Xanthobacteraceae bacterium
GACAAAACTCCATACAATGCGAGCCCGATGCTCGGCAGGGAGCAAGCCCTCCAAATCGATGAAATCCCATCGGGTTTGAGATCGATCTGCCTGTATAAACCGTGCTTCGCTCGTCATCTGAATCGCTCCCGCTGCACGGAACGGAAGTGAATCACAGCGGATCGCCAAAGCCAATTTTTTCACACCCTCCTGCGCGGGCAACGACAGTCTTGGCTGGCGCGCATTCCTGCATCGATCCAGCGCTCAAAAACTAGGCACGGACGGGTCTGCTTCGCGCAACTGCCGAACGGCTTGGGCTGGCGCAAGGCTTGCAGTTAGGATGACATAGCAGGCGGTATAGCAGGCGAGGTCAGCTCCCGAGCCGCCTGCCCAGAGGCGCGTTATGTCGGTCGCGTTTGACGAGATGACCGGGGCGGAGGGTGGTCTGCGCCCTGCCTACCGCGAGCTGGCTCGCTGGCTCGAGCAGGTGCCGCCCAATGCATTGGAATTCCGGCGACGCGAAGCCGAGGTGCTGTTCCGGCGCATCGGCATCACCTTTGCGGTCTATGGCGAAGCGGAAGGACAGGAGCGCCTCATCCCGTTCGACGTGCTGCCGCGCATCCTCGCGGCTGCCGAATGGGAGCTGGTCCGCAAGGGACTGGAGCAGCGCCTCAATGCCATCAACCGGTTCGTTGCCGATATCTATGGCCGCCGGGAGATCCTCAAGGCCGGCATCATCCCCGAGGACCTCATATTCCAGAACCCGGTATTCCGGCCGGAAATGAACGGCAAAAGAGTGCCGCATGACATCTACGTGCATATCGGCGGTATCGATATCGTGCGCACCGATGCGGAAAGCTTCTATGTGCTCGAGGACAATGTGCGCACGCCCTCCGGCGTCTCCTACATGCTGGAGAATCGCGAAATAATGCTGCGCTTGTTCCCGGAGCTGTTTGCCCGGCATCGCGTGGCACCGGTCGAGAATTATCCGGACGAGCTTCTCGCAACGCTCAACTCGGTGGCACCGCGAACGGCAAGCTCCGAGCCGACCGTCGTTCTCCTCACGCCTGGTGTGCACAACTCGGCCTATTACGAGCACTCGTTTCTGGCGGACAAGCTCGGGGTCGAGCTGGTTGAAGGCCGCGACTTGTTCGTAAAGGACGAATCCGTGTTCATGCGCACGACGCAGGGACCAAAGCGTGTTGATGTCATTTACCGCCGCATCGATGATGATTTTCTCGATCCGCTCGCATTCCGGCCGGATTCAACGCTCGGCGTTCCGGGGCTCATGGCCGCCTACGACGCAGGCACTGTCACCCTCGCCAATGCCGTGGGCACCGGAATCGCCGACGACAAGGCCGTTTATAGTTACGTGCCTGCGATCATTAAGTTCTACCTCGGCGCCGAACCCGTCCTGCGCAACGTGCCGACCTGGCGCTGCCGCGAGGCCGAGCACCTGAGCTATGTGATGGATCATCTGCATGAGCTCGTGGTGAAGGAAGTGCATGGCTCCGGCGGGTACGGCATGCTGGTCGGGCCGCAGGCGGACAAGAATGCGATCGAAACCTTCCGCGCGAAGATCAGATCCAATCCCAAGGACTTCATCGCGCAGCCCACCCTTGCGCTTTCCACCTGCCCCACCTGCGTCAAGGAAGGCGTCGCGCCTCGCCACGTCGACCTGCGCCCGTTCGTGCTTACCGGCCGCGACCAGGTACGCATCGTGCCCGGCGGACTCACGCGCGTGGCCCTGACGAAAGGCTCGCTCGTGGTCAACTCAAGTCAGGGCGGCGGCACGAAAGATACGTGGGTAGTCGATGAATGAATGTCGAAGCGGCTGTAGCGTCCGGTTTGGGCAAGAATGACCGGATTTGTGAAAGCCCGAGTAACCGCACATGCTTTCGCGCACCGCGGATAATCTCTACTGGCTCGCGCGTTACGTCGAGCGCGCGGAGTATCTTGCGCGCATCCTGGAGGCGACGCAGCGCTTGACCGCACTGCCGCTGGCCTATGCGGGCTCGTCGAATGAATGGGAATCGACGGTAGCAACGGCCGGCTGCGTGCATGCGTTCAGGGCTGCTTATCCGGAGGCAAGCGAGGAGAGCGTGGTCGATTTTCTATGTTTCTCCGCCGATAATCCTTCTTCCATCCGCAATTGCCTGGAAATTGCGCGCAGCAATGCGCGAGCAGTGCGTACCGCGCTCACCGTCGAGATGTGGGACGCGATCAATGGCACCTGGCTCGAGCTCAAGCGCTTCGGTAACGGCGCGACCTCGCGCGAGGAGCTGCTGCGGTTCCTGCGCTGGGTGCAGGAGAGCTCGCTCAGATTCGACGGCTCTGCCTATCGCACCATGCTGCGCAACGACGCCTACTGGTTTTCTCGCATTGGCGTGTATATGGAGCGGGCCGATAACACCGCGCGTATCCTCGACGTCAAATATCATCTGCTGCTGCCCGCACACGAGCGCGTCGGTGGCCCGCTCGACTATTTTCAGTGGGCTGCGATGCTGCGCTCGGTATCCGCCCTGACCGCCTATCACTGGGTATATCGCGACAGCGTCAAGCCCTGGCTGATCGCCGATCTTCTGATTCTGCGCGACGAGCTGCCGCGTTCGCTCGCAAGCTGCTATCAGAATCTCGTGCTCTATCTCGATCACATCGCGCGCGCCTATGGCCGGCAAGGGATTGCGCAGCGCCAGGCCCGCTCGATCCGCGCGCGCATCGAGAACAGCCGCATGAACGAGATCTTCCAGAGTGGGCTGCACGAGTTCATCAGCGAGTTCATCTCGGAGAACAACCAGCTGGGATCGGCCATTGGCCAGCAGTATTTGATTTGATGCGACGGCATGGCCGGGCTTGTCCCGGCCATCCACGTCTGGCTTGCGGAACGAAAGCCGTGGATGCCCGGCACAAGGCCGGGCATGACGGTCAGGAGGGTCAGGCTTCTGAGACCGCATCTTACTCATGCGCATCCGCATTTCGCATTTGACGCGCTACCTGTACGAGCGGCCGGTGTCAGGCGCTATTCAGTTGCTGCGCCTCACCCCGCGCAACCACGACGCGCAATATGTCGTGCACTGGCGTCTCGAAACTTCGGCTGATTGCCGCCTCGACCAGCACGAGGATGCCTTCGGAAATATCACGCATTTGTTCGGCGCTGACGGGCCTTTGCGCGAGCTTTCGGTGCTCGCCGAGGGCGAAGTCGAGACTCGCGACAGTGACGGCATCGTGCGTGGCGCAGTCGAGCGTTTCCCCCCGGAGCTTTATTTGCGGGAAACGCCATTGACCACATGCGACGCGCGCATCGCGGAATTTGCCGCAGCATGCGGGGTCGAGGATGCAAGCGACCAGCTCGGGCTGTTGCACCGGCTGCTCGCCCGTCTTTCCGACAAGATCATCTACGACACCGACCCGACGCACACCGCGACTACCGCGGCGGAAGCTTTCGCGCTCGGCCGCGGGGTTTGTCAGGATTTGGCGCATATCTTCATCGCCGCGGCGCGCCAGCTGGGCATTCCGGCCCGCTACATCGGCGGCTACTTTCATCGCGCTGATGGCGTGAGCGACCAGGAAGCCGGGCACGCCTGGGCAGAGGCCCACGTGGGCGAGCTCGGCTGGGTCGGCTTCGATCCCGCGAATGCCATCTGCACGACCGACGCCCATGTGCGGGTGGCGGTCGGGCTCGACTATCTTGGAGCGGCACCCCTGCGCGGTACCCGCTATGGCGGCAGCGAGGAGCTGCTTTCGGTGACCGTGCGGGTGCAGCAGGCGGCCGAGCAGACGCAAAATTGACGCACGCAAAGCTGTACGAAGATGTGGGAGACTCTAGTACTATCGTGACAAGCTGGAGGGAATCGTCATGTTGCTTGGAGGATGGCCCAAGAGGCTTTGCCGGGTACATACATGACATACTGCTGCGGCATTCTCGTCCGCGACGGTCTGGTAATGTTTGCGGATACCCGCACCAATGCCGGTGTCGACAACATCTCGACCTTCCGCAAGCTGCACGTGTTCACACAATCAGGGCAACGGCTGATGGCTATCGGCACGGCAGGCAACCTGTCGATCAGCCAGTCCGTGCTCAGCATGCTGCGCGAGGGATGGGAGAACCCAAACACGGGGGAGACAGAAACGCTGATAAATGCCCCTACCCTGTTCCAGGCCGCGCAGCGCGTGGGGCGCACCATTCGGGCGCTGCGGGATCTGGAGGGAGACGCGCTGGAAGCGTCCGACGTGAAATTCGACGTCTCATTTCTGCTCGGCGGCCAGATCAAGGGAGAACGCCCGCGCCTGTTCATGCTCTACTCGGCCGGCAATTTCATCGAATGCACCCAGGACACGCCCTATCTGCAGATCGGGGAGCACAAGTATGGAAAACCCGTGCTCGACCGCGCCATCACCTACGATATCGATCTATACGATGCGCTGAAGGTGGGGCTCGTGTCGGTGGATTCGACGATGCGTTCCAATCTCAGCGTGGGTTTACCACTGGATGTGGTCGTGTACCGGCGCGATGCCTTCGACGCGGAGCTCAGCTACCGCATCGAGCCGGGCGAGCCTTATTTTTCCGACCTGCGCGAGCGCTGGTCGACGGCGCTGCGCGCAGCCCATGCGGGAATCCCGCGCCCGCCTTACAGGAACATGCGCTGACGTTGACGTTCAACAAGCCGCTCTCGTCCGCCGCGCTCCTTCGCCATGCCGGGTGACCAGATCGGGTGTTGATGCCATTGAATCAAAGTCCGCGTTAGCCAATTACGGTTCGATTAACGGCCCGGCTGAAAAAGCGCGCGGCACAGCCGAAAAACGGCCCGAAAGCGGGCCCGCCAGTGCATTATCGCAAGCCAAAAGCAAGCATTTTCGGCTTATTTTGCCGGGCCGGCAAACCTCTGACATCGAATACTCAAGGCAATTGATTGGCCCGCACCGGAGACAGCAGCGGCAACGCCCGCCCTCTTCATCGCAACCGCATGCCTGCGCGCATGATGGTTCCGTTCGGGGTCATTGTTGCGGTCGCCATCGTCTTTGTCGTCATTGCGGTGCTGAGCGCCGCTCAGCGCGCCAACGAGGTTGCAGCGGATACCGAGCGGGAATTGCTAGTCTAGTGCGGGCGCTTGCTGATCGCGGCGCACGGACGCGTGACGTCGATCACGCGGCCCTCAACGAGATCGCCTGGCGGCTGGGGCTAAATAATCTCCGCAGGATGGACGGCACGCCTGCCGCCGAGGATCACGTGTATGAGCTCACCAGTGGAAATGGAGACGCGCTGGCGCGCTTCTCCTGGACGCCAAAAACGCCGGGCCAGGAAATCATTTATCGCGTCATTCCTTTTGTCATGCTCGCTTTATCTGCATTCGCGGTGCTCGCAGGGCTCGTCTTCCGGCATATGCGGCAGACCGCGCAGACAATTGCGGCGACTGAGACGAGGCTGCGGCACCTTGCGATGCACGACCCGCTTTGTGCCTTGCCCAACCGCATGTTCTTCAGCGAGCGGCTGGAAGCGACGATCGACCGAGTACGGGAGGCGGGCGGCAATGCCGCCGTTTTCTACATCGACCTTGACCATTTCAAAGACGTCAACGACACGCTGGGCCATCATGTTGGCGACGAGCTGCTGCGCAGTGTCGCCCAGCGGCTCGTGCGCACGCTGCGCGGCGATGATGTCGTCACCCGGCTCGGCGGGGACGAGTTTGCGGTACTGAGCTTCGGCGTGCTCGATGACGCCGCGCTGCAGGCGATGGCCAGGCGCATCATCGAGGCGATCTCCTCGCCCTATTCCATACGCAACCAGAGCATCGTCATTGGCGCGAGCATCGGCATCGTGGTGATCAACGACTCTGTCGGTGGCGCCCCCGATGTCATGCGCCACGCCGATATGGCGCTTTATCGCGCCAAAAACGAGGGCCGCAATCGCGCGTGCATCTACGACTCGGCCATGGATGAGGAGCTCGTCAAGCGCAAGGCGCTCGAGCAGGAGCTCCGCACCGCGATCGAGAACAATGCGCTGCACGTCGCCTATCAGCCCATTCTCAATCACACCGGTGAGCGGATCATCGGCGTGGAGGCGCTTTGCCGCTGGACTCATCCGGAACGAGGCGACATTCCGCCCTCCGAATTCATTCCCGTCGCAGAGCACAGCGGGCTGATCGTGGAGTTGGGCGAGCAGGTGCTCCGCCAGGCCTGCCTCGACGCAAAGCTCTGGCCCGCGCTCACGGTTGCAGTAAATGTGTCCGCCCTGCAATTTCGCGCCTCCAACTTCGTCGACGTTGTGGAGCGCATTCTGACCGCCACGCAGCTTGAGCCCCGCCGGCTGGAGCTCGAAGTGACCGAAACCACCCTGTTGGGCAATGTGGAGGCTGCCGAGCTTGCGATGCGGCGTCTCAAGGCGCTGGGCGTGCGGCTCGCGCTCGACGATTTCGGCACAGGCTATTCGAGCCTGCTGTATCTGCGGCGGTTTCCATTCGACAAGCTCAAGATCGATTCGAGCTTTGTGCGCAGCATCGAGCGCGCGGCCGATGCGGCTGCCATCGTGCACGCCGTCGTGAGTCTCGGCCGTGGGCTCGGCATGTCGGTTACCGCGGAAGGCGTTGAGACGGCCGATCAGCAATTGTTCTTGCGGGCAGCCGGGGTGCACTCAATGCAAGGTTACCGCTTCGGCCGTCCGTGCCCGGCCGAGGAATTGGCTCGCCGTCTAGCCGAGGCACAGCCCTCTTCGTTCGCTCGCGATAACGAGGCCCTCGCGCTGGCCGGCTGAATCTTGTCCCTGCAGCGCCCTATAAGTCTTCATACGCATAGTGATGATTGTAGGGGCAGGTTTTAACCTGTCCCTACAAGCACGATGATTTTTGCGCATAATGCGCGCACCTAAAGGGAGGAAGCGATGGCGCAATTACAGAAAGTAGCGGTTGTCACGGGCGCGGGGACGGGTGTTGGCAAAGCGGCTGCGCTCGCCTTGCTGCGCGAAGGCTATGCCGTCGCACTTGCGGGCCGGCGCAAGGACAAGCTCGAGGAAACCGCGGCCGAAGCCAAGTCGCTGACCGGCAAGGCGCTCGTCGTGGAGACCGACGTAACGGATCCGAAATCCATCCGCGATCTCTTTGCCAAAACGCGTGACGCGTTCGGCCGCATCGACGTCCTGTTCAACAATGCCGGAATTGGCGCCCCGGCAGTCCCGCTCGAGGACTTGCCGTACGAGACGTGGAAGAAAGTTGTCGATACGAATTTCACGGGCATGTTCCTGTGCACGCAGGAAGCCATCAAGATCATGAAGGCGCAGCACCCGCGCGGTGGGCGCATCATCAACAACGGCTCGATTTCGGCGCATGCGCCGCGCCCGCGATCGGTGGCCTACACTGCTACCAAACATGCGGTGACGGGACTGACCAAATCGACCTCGCTCGACTGCCGCGGCTACAACATCTGCTGCGGCCAGATCGATATTGGCAATGCCGCGACCCCGCTGACCGAGCGCATGGCGCACGGCGATGGCGTACTGCAGGGCGACTTGCGCATGGCGCAGGAGCCCAGGATGCAGGCGGAAGATGTGGGACGCGCCGTCGTTTACATGGCGAGCCTGCCGCTCGACACGAATGTGCTGTTCATGACCGTGATGGCCAACCTGATGCCATTCGTGGGGCGCGGGTAACCGCCGTAGCCCGCATGGGCGTAGCGATATGCGGGAAGCAAGATCCCGGATGTCGCTTCGCTCATCCGCGCTACGATCCCGACGGCGCGTCTTCCTTAAATCCTGCTCAGCTTTACCTGCGTGCCGGATTTCACGCGGGCAAGCGCCTTCACGTCGCCGAGGGCGAGGGCGAAGATATTGCATGGACTCGCGAGGCGTGTCTCATCACCTTGGCTGATCGGCGTGCGGCCATATCCGAGCGCAATGCAGTGCCCTTCCGGCCAGTAGGCAATCTCACCGGGTGTAACCGCGCCTTTCTCGGCCGCGACCTTCACGGGGACAGGGAAATAGACCTCTTCACCCCAGGTCATCACTGATGCGGAAACCGGCAGCGCTGCCGCGACCGCATGCGCGGTCGGCGTGTCCATGAGCTCGGCATCGAGCAGGATCCCCGCAAATTCGAAGCGAACGCGCGGCATCAGCTCCCTCCTCTCAGGAGCTTTGGCAGGTGCCTGCCGGGGTCGCTAGTGCAGCCGGAACTCGCCGCCGATGGCGCGTATCTCCGCCGGCCGGATCAGCCTCGAATGCGCAACGGTCACCGAGTGCAGCGGTCCCTCGAGCGTCTCCAGCCAAAACGCAAGAAATTTATTCAGGACTGGAAACCGCGGGCAGAGATCGTAATCCTGCCAGACGAACGTTTGCAGCAACGAGGGATGATCCGGAAGCCTGTAAAGGATTTGTGCCGTGGTGAGGCCGTAGCCTTCCATTTGGCGTCGAAAATCTTTGGATGCCATTTTGATGCCCTCCGATTCTCGAGCATCAGTGTGATCGTCACCTCCCGCACAGTTCAAGCAAGAAACGTCCGAACAGTTCCAGAAATCAATTGCTTAGCAGCATTTCTGCAACAGTGCTGATGCGATCGGGCACTGGCACTCGGCGCCCGTATCTGCTAAAACCCCTTGGCACTCGATGGGAAAGAGTGCTAATTTTTTGCCGGCGCCCCTTGGCGGGCCGGAAGAGAGCCCCTAGGTAGCGCGCTTGAATGCTGGCAGCATCCGCTGCCGGTGCTCACCCAGCCTAAAAACTCCAATGTAATCAGGAATGTAGGAGGATTGCTATGAAGTTTCGTCCGCTTCACGACCGGGTCGTCGTCAAGCGCATTGAAGCCGAAGAGAAGACGGCGGGCGGCATCATCATCCCGGATACCGCGAAGGAAAAGCCGTCCCAGGCCGAGGTTCTCGCCGTCGGCCCCGGAGGCCGTGATGAATCCGGCAAGCTCATTCCCATCGACATAAAGGTCGGGAATCGGGTGCTTTTCGGCAAATGGTCGGGCACGGAAGTGAAGATCGATGGTGACGAGCTCCTCATCATGAAGGAGAGCGACATCATGGGAGTGATCGAGGAAACGATCGCGAAGAAGAAAGCCGCCTGATCAACAGACCAGGCTGAGCAGACAGGAACCGGAGAGATAAAGAAATGGCTGCCAAGGAAGTCAAATTCTCGATGGACGCACGCGAAAAGATGCTGCGCGGCGTCGACATACTCAACAACGCCGTAAAAGTGACGCTGGGTCCCAAAGGGCGCAACGTCGTGCTCGACAAGTCGTTCGGCGCTCCCCGCATCACCAAGGACGGCGTCACCGTCGCCAAGGAGATCGAGCTCGAGGACAAGTTCGAGAACATGGGCGCGCAGATGGTGCGCGA
>DATCJI010000123.1:0-2769 GCA_036562835.1 Xanthobacteraceae bacterium
GCGGTGACCGCCTACATGAACCTTTTGCGCGACAGCGCGATTTTGGATCTGCAGCGGCGCAACGTCGAGGTTTTGCAGGAGCAGTTGCGGCAGACGCGCGACCGCTTCAATGTCGGCGAGGTGACGCGCACCGACGTTGCGCAGTCGGAATCTCGTCTCGCCGCCGGGCGCTCGCAGGTTCTGAGCGCGGAGGCGACCTACAAGGCCTCGGTTGCGACCTACCGGCAGGTGATCGGGATTGAACCGGGGCGGCTGGCGCCGGGTTCTCCGGTCGACCGCTTCTCGCCGTCGACGCAGGCGGCCTCGATCGGAGTGGGCACGGCGACGCACCCGGCGGTGACGAGCGCGCAGTACAGCGTCGATGCGGCGCTGTTGCAGGTGAAGGTTGCGGAGGGGGCGCTTTATCCGACGCTGGCGTTGCAGGGCAACGTGCAGCAGAGCTACGAGTCGAGCCTTTTGCAGCTGCGCACGTTCAACGCCTCGGCGATCGCGCAGCTGACGGTGCCGATCTATCAGGGCGGGGCGGAATATTCGCTGATCCGGCAGGCGAAGGAGACGCTGGGGCAGCGGCGGCTTGATCTCGATACCGCGCGCGACCAGGTGCGGCAGTCGATCGTGCAGGCCTGGGGCCAGCTCGAGGCGGCGAAAGCCAACATCGAGGCGACGCAGGCGCAGGTGCAGGCGGCGGAGATCGCGCTCAACGGGGTGCGCGAGGAGGCGCGGGTCGGCCAGCGCACCACGCTCGACGTGCTCAACGCGCAGCAGGAGCTGGTGAACGCGCGGGTGGCGCTGGTGAGCGCGCAGCGCGACCGCGTGGTGGCCTCCTACACGCTGCTCTCGGCGGTGGGGCGGCTGTCGCCGCAGGTGCTCGGCCTGCGGGTCCCGGTCTACGACGCCAACGTGCACTATCAGCAGGTGCGCGATGTCTGGGCCGGCGTGCGCACTCCCGACGGACGGTGAAGACCAAATCCAAACTGTTTTTGCGATAACTGTAGTGACGGATTAGGCTCGCGGTGCATCCCAGACCACTACCGGAATCGCCCGATACGCGATGCCGTAATCGACCGCAGTTTGTTTTTAGCGTGTTCGAGCGCCATCGTCAGTCTCATTTCAGCCCGCGGTGACTGGTCCTCTTTGATGAGCGCTGCCTGGTCCGGTGGCTCGCTCGGATCCACGCCCATCACCATCAGGTTGCAGACCTCGCGGCGTACGCTGTCGAGCTTGGCTTGCAACTCGGCTAACGTTGGCATGGGCCGGGTCAAAGCGGACAGCATTCCGCGGTGCGGATTGCGCGCCAGTTCGAGGGGAGATTGCTCCGAAGCCGCATGCGTTTTCTCCCAAAGCCCCCTCGCGATCTCCAGGGCATTCACCCGTTGGCTTTTCCACCACGCGATTTCATCGCCGGCCTGATGCAATTGTCGATGATGCCCACGGCAGAGCGGCACAGTGAACTCATCGCTCACTTTGAGACCGATGGCGCGCGGTTGAGCGAAACGCAGATGATGAGGATCAGAAGGTTGTCGTCCACAGACCAGACAAGGTTGTGAAGCGACGAATTTCAGGTGCGCCTTGTCGCGCAGTCGTTTGGGCTCAGCGATCGTGAGCTGGCTTTTGTCGATCTTGGCCGGAGCCCGATCAACTGTGGCGGGCGCAAGCGGAGGGGTTGCTGCCGCATGGTCTTTTGTTTTTGCCTGATCTTGGCGGAGCAGGTTCGTCATGGAACCGTAGTGCCGCCGCCCGTAATAGTGCGAGGGCCGAGGGATAGGGGTCGTGTCGTCGGGGTGTAAGCCGACACGAGGCAGTGGCGATGTACCTGCGATGGTAGGCTGCAGCGTTGGTAGGTGTTCGAAGATGCCCTTCTTGTCCTTGGGATAGAGTTCGAGCCCAAACGGTTTCCCGAAGGTCGCCAGCGCTCTTTTGGTGGCATCGGTTTCTGCGGCCTTGAGGGCGATGTCGTGCACTTCGCCAGGGGAATCGCCGCGCCCTTCGCCTGTGCCGTGACCTTCCCGAATAATCGTTCCTCCTTCAGCATGCACGGTGATGCGCACGCGGGCGATGTAGACGGTGAGGAATGTGCCCCGGTTTTCGCGCGCCAGCACACAACGCGATTCCACAGTTTCTCGGTCCCAGCTATCAAAGCCGAAGATCCGGTTGGCTTCCGAGATCGCATACCAGCCCTCGATGTAGGACAGCTCGCGGCCATTGGCCTCGCGCGTGCGGACGTACCGACTGTTCAGGCTGCGCCGCAGCGCTTGCACTTGTTTTGCTGAGAATCCCATCACCGTGTCCTCACACTCAAAACAGGCTCTGGATTGGACAGGGTAACCCCGTCGATGTCGGCGCCGCCTTTGAGCTCGTTCAGTAACCCTTGCCGGTTAAGCCGCGGCTCCCTTGGCTCCCAGTAGATACTCGGCACCACGGCCTCATCGAGCACGAGCAGAGCGGGCATGCCGGGGCGGATCGAGACCGTGAAATCGGGTGCCGTGATCTTTTTAAGATCGAGCTCGACCATCACGTCCTTGGCGATCTGTCGGCGCTTGGCGGCACAGTCCTGCAGGCGCTCGAGCCGGTCCTTCATCTCGGCAATCCGGCCTTTGAGACCGGTTGCCAGGGCTTCATCGGCGAGAGCCGCCCGGACGATGGCTGCGATAATCTCGTTGAGATCCGTCAGGCCCTCCACAGTATCGGCAAGGGTCTGCTCATCAATTTGCGGGTCTTCCGCCCGGATCCGGTCGCGGATGGCGCGGTAGGTGATGGCAGCAAATTCAA
>DATCJI010000138.1:0-24819 GCA_036562835.1 Xanthobacteraceae bacterium
TCGATGAGCTGTAGCGAATCCGCAATGTGCCGCGTCCAGAGATGCGGCACCGTCGAGGTCGCAATCAGTTGGGTGCGCGATTGCCAGGCGAGGAGGAGGGCGACGAAGCCGTCGAGCCGTTGCGCTGTTTCACGTGAAACAGGGGTGAGCGCCAGCGCCCTCGCCCGATCCGCCGAAAGATCTTTCACCGCGAACGCAGCTCCCCTCACCCGGCCCTCGCTTGCGCTCGGGCCAACATTCCTGCGCCGAAACGCGCATCTCTCCGCGTCATCCTGAGGAGCGAACGAGCGAAGCGAGTAAGCCTCGAAGGGTGCGCGGCCCGGTCCTTCGAGCTCGGCGCTTTGCGCCGAGCACCTCAGAACGACGGGCCAAGATGAGGGCCTTGGACACCTAGCCTGCGCGCGCCTTTGAAGAAGCGCGCCGGCGGTGCAGATGCGCCAGGACGAGCGTCAGCGCCGCGGGCGTTATCCCATCAATTCGCGAGGCCTGGCCGAGCGTGCGCGGCCGCGCCGTCTCGAGCTTTTGCACGACCTCATTGGAAAGACCGCGCAAAGCGCCGTAATCGAGATCTGAAGGAATCTGCAAATTTTCGTCGCGCCGAAACGCAGCAATGTCGGCAGCCTGGCGCGAAAGGTAGACGTCATATTTGGCGTCGATCTCGAGCTGCTGGGCAATGCTCGCGGGAATCGCCGCGAGCGCAGGCCAGACAGGTACCAGCCGCTCCAAGCCGATATCCGAGTGGGAGAGGAGCTCGAAGGCTGTCCGGCGCCGGCCGTCCTTGTTCAGCTCAAGGCCGTGCCGGGCGGCTTCACTCGGGGTGAGCGAAAGCGCATGGGCAAGCGCGCGCGCCTGCGTGAGCGCGGCCATCTTGCCCGCGTGTCGGGAACGCCTCACCTCGCCCACGCAGCCAATCCGCATGCCCTTGCCGGTGAGGCGCTGGTCGGCGTTGTCCGCGCGCAACGTGAGCCGGTATTCCGCGCGCGAGGTGAACATCCGATACGGCTCGGTAATGCCGCGCGTGACCAGATCATCGATCATCACGCCCAAGTAGGCTTCGGCGCGATCGAAGGTGACGGGCGCTCCCGCACCGACGCAGGCCGCCGCGTTGAGTCCGGCCACCAAGCCCTGGGCTGCCGCCTCCTCGTAGCCGGTGGTGCCATTGATCTGGCCTGCCAGGAAGAGCCCGCGCAGGCGCCTCGTTTCGAGCGTCGGCTCAAGCTCGCGCGGATCCACGTGGTCATATTCGATGGCGTATCCCGGCCGCACCATGCGCGCGCGCTCGAGGCCCGGAATGGTGGCGAGGAGCGCGAGCTGCACCTCCTCGGGAAGCGAGGTGGAGATGCCGTTTGGATAGACCGTGGGGTTGTCAAGCCCCTCAGGTTCCAGGAATATCTGGTGCCCGTCCCGCTCTCCGAAGCGGACGATCTTGTCCTCGATCGAGGGACAGTATCGGGGGCCGCGGCTCGCGATCTGCCCCGAATACATGGGCGAGCGATGCACGTTCTTTCGTATGATCTCGTGCGTGGCCGGAAGCGTGCGGGTTATGCCGCATTCGATCTGCGGATTGGGGATTGCCTCGGTCAGCACCGAAAAAGGCTCGGGCGGCTCATCGCCGGGTTGCATCTCGACCGCGTTCCAATCGATGGTGCGGCCGTCGAGGCGAGGCGGGGTTCCGGTCTTGAGCCGGCCCATGCTGAAGCCGAGCCTTTCGAGTGTCGAGGCGAGCGCAATGACGGGTGCCTCGCCGACGCGTCCGGCCGGGATCTGCCGTTGGCCGATGTGGATGAGCCCGCGCAGAAACGTGCCGGTGGTGATCACGACGGCGCCGGCGTGCAGAATGCGCCCGTTGCCGAGGGATATCCCGGCCGCCCTTCCCTGCTGGATCAGGAGATCGTTCGCCTCGCCCTCGATGACGGTCAGGTTTGGGATCGCCCGGATGGCCGCCTGCATGGCCGCCGCATAAAGCTTGCGGTCGGCTTGCGCGCGCGGCCCGCGCACGGCCGGTCCCTTGCGCCGGTTGAGAACGCGAAACTGGATGCCGCCGAGATCGGCGGCGCGGCCCATCAGCCCGTCCAGCGCATCGATTTCCCGCACCAGATGCCCCTTGCCGAGACCCCCGATGGCCGGGTTGCACGACATGGCGCCCACAGTGGCGAAGCTGTGCGTGACGAGCGCCGTGCGCGCGCCCGTACGCGCGGCCGCGGCCGCGGCCTCGCAGCCCGCGTGCCCGCCGCCAATGACAATCACGTCGAACCGGTCTTGGTTGGTCTTCTGCACTTCGGATGCTCCTGGCCGGGCTATGTAGATGCGACCTCGCCTGACCTCAACGTTTCACGTGAAACGCGCTGCCGATGCCTGCGCGCCGCTTACTTGCCAATTACTTGCCAATGCAGAAATCCCGGAAAATCACGTCGAGCACGTCTTCCACGTCGACGCGTCCCAGGAGCTTGCCCAGAGCTCGTGCCGCAAGCCGCAGCTGCTCCGCGACGAGCTCATCGCGCCCGGTGCCGGCGAGCGCTTGCGCGTCGACAAGGCAAGAAAGCGCCTCGTTCAGGTGCGCGCGATGGCGCTCGCGGGTCACAACCGCGGGCTCAAGCGTAAACCCGTTTTCCGCAAAGCGCCCAACTGCGGCGAGCAGCTCGCTGATCCCCGAGCCCATCAGGCTCGAAACGAAATAGACGGGCTCGCGTTCACGAAAGCGCGCCGGTATCGCGGCCGGGTCCGCCACCAGGTCCATCTTGTTGACGACCCTCCAGACCGGGCTGTTTTCCTGCATGAGCATCTGTTCCTCAGACCGAAGGTCCGTGGCGTCATGCACCCAGAGCACCAGGTCGGCGTTGCGGGCCTGCTCGGTCGCGCGCCGTACCCCCTCCTGCTCGATAGGGTCATCTGACGCGCGAATGCCCGCCGTATCCAGAACCGTCACCGGATAGCCGTCGAGATCGAGATGGACCTCGAGCACATCCCGGGTCGTTCCCGGGTATGGCGAAACAATCGCCGCCTCCCGCCTGGCGATGCGGTTGAACAGCGTCGATTTACCCGCGTTCGGCGCCCCCGCAATGGCGACGCGCAAACCTTCCCGCAGCCGCTCGCCCCGCCGCGCCAAAGCCGCACTGATCTCCTCCGCGAGTGACCTCGTAATGGTCAGCGCCTGCGCGGCCACCTGTTGCGGCACATCCGGCTCGTCCGGGAAGTCGATCCCTGCCTCAACGAGCGCGAGTGCCTCGACTATCCGCTCTCGCCATGTCTCCGCGCGGTTGCCAAGAAGGCCTTTGAGGTGCCCGAACGCCTGCCGCCGCTGCGCCTGCGTGTCCGCCGCAACGAGATCCGCAAGACCTTCGGCCGCGGTCAGATCCATGCGCCCGTTCTCGAACGCGCGGCGCGTAAATTCTCCGCGCTCGGCAGGCCGCAGTCCCGGAATCTTGGCGAGCGCCGCAAGAACAGCAGCAATAACCGCTCTGCCGCCATGCACCTGCAGCTCGGCCATGTCTTCACCGGTTTCGCTGTTGGGAGCCGGAAACCAGAGCGCGATCGCCTCGTCGATAAGTTCGTGGGTTTCCGGATCGCGCACACGTGCAAGCGTGCCGTACCTCGGTCGCGGCAGCCGGCCCGTGGTGGTCTCGAGCGCCGCGCCTGCGTGCGGGCCCGAGAGGCGCACCACCGCAATGGCTGCAGGTGGCCGCCCTGAAGACAAGGCAAAGATCGTGTCGCGTTCGGTCGACATTAGTCCAGGGCGCAGCTTCCTATTCCGTCTCTGAACGGATACGTCCTTTGCACGTTGCGGTGTAGACCCGCAGTGAGCGGCTGACGATCCAGGCTGCTGCATCCCGGCGAGGCAACATGGCTGCTGCGGAAGGCTCATCGGGAGAAAATCGCCTCGCCGGGGAGACGAGCCCCTACCTGCTTCAACACAAGCACAATCCGGTTGATTGGTGGCCGTGGGGAACCGCGGCGCTCGCGCGCGCAAAAGAGCTGAACAGACCGATCCTTCTTTCAGTCGGATATGCGGCCTGCCACTGGTGCCATGTCATGGCACACGAAAGCTTCGAGGACGAAGCGACTGCGCGCGTCATGAACGAGCTTTTCGTCAACATCAAAGTCGATCGCGAAGAACGCCCTGACATCGACCAGATCTACATGTCGGCGCTGCACCATCTGGGCGAGCAGGGCGGCTGGCCGCTCACCATGTTTCTCACGCCTGCCGGCGAGCCATTCTGGGGCGGGACCTATTTTCCCAACACACCACGTTACGGAAAGGCGGCATTCGTCGATGTGCTGCAAGAAATTGCGCGCGTGTTCCGGGAGAAGCCGGAGAGCATCGAGCAAAACCGTTCGGCGCTGATGGCTCGGCTTGCCGAGCGCGCGCGGCCCGCCGGCAGAGTCGTGATTGGCGCAGCCGAGCTCGACCGCATTTCAGCCCAGATGGCCGGTCTGATCGATCCCGTGCACGGGGGCATGCGCGGCGCCCCCAAGTTCCCGCAGCCCATCATGCTCGAATTCCTCTGGCGGGCGGGCCGGCGCACGAAGGATGCGCGTTACTTCGGTCTCGTCGAGCTTTCGCTCGCGCGCATGTGCGAGGGCGGCATCTACGATCATCTCGGCGGCGGGTTGGCCCGCTATTCCGTCGACGAGCGCTGGCTCGTGCCGCACTTCGAGAAGATGCTTTACGACAATGCACTGCTGTTGCCGCTCTTGGCGCTTGCGTATCAGCGCTCGGGCAACACGCTGTTCAGGACGCGCGCAGAAGAGACCGTGGACTGGCTCGCGCGCGAGATGACAACGCCGGAAGGCGCGTTCTGCGCCTCGCTCGATGCCGACTCTGAAGGCGAGGAGGGCAAATTCTATGTGTGGACCCCCGCTGAGATCGGCGCGGTTCTCGGCCAGGAAGACGCGTCGTTCTTCGCCGAGCATTATGACGTGACGGAATCTGGGAATTTTGACGGACACAACATACTCAATCGACTCAAGAGCTTACCGCGCAGCATAGAGGACGAGCAGCGGCTCGCGCAGATGCGGCAAAAATTGCTCGAGGTCCGGGGCCGCCGCGTTCGTCCGGGTCTCGACGACAAAGTACTGGCGGACTGGAATGGACTGTTGATCGAGGGCCTCGTGAGCGCGGGCCGTCTGTTCGAGCGGAATGATTGGATCGAGAAGGCCGCGCGCGCTTTCCTGTTCATTGCCGCACACATGTCCCATGGCAACCGGCTAGGCCATTCCTGGCGGGCCGGAAAACTCCTTTTCCCGGGCCTTGCTTCCGATCACGCCGCGATGACAGCTGCCGCGCTGGCGCTCTATGAAGCGACGCAAGAGCGCGAGTATCTCGAGCGCGCAGAGACCTGGCAGGCCACGCTCGACCGCCATTACGCGAACAAAGAAACGGGCGGCTACTATCTGGCCGCCGAGGATGCGGTCGATCTCGTCGTCCGACCAAGCCCGACGACGGACGACGCCATCCCAAACGCGATCGCGATCGTAGCGCGCAACCTCGTTCGCCTCGCAATCTTCACCGGACATCACGATTGGCGCGAGCAGGCCGACCCTTTGTTTGAAGGCGTGCTGTCCCGCGCAGGCGAAAACCTGTTCGGGCATCTGGCCTTGCTCAACGCGCTCGATTTTCGCTTGCGGGCCGCCGAGATTGTCGTGACCGGATCCGATCAGCAGGCAACCGAGCTGCTGGCCGCTGCAAGGAAGTTTCCATTCCTCGATACAGTCGTATTGCCCGCATCCGATGCGCTCCCGAAAGCGCACCCCGCACAGGAGAAGATCAAAGCATCGGCGGAAAGTGCAGCTTTCGTCTGCGTGGGCGAAACCTGCTCGTTGCCGGTTATGAGCCCGCAAGCGCTCGCAGCGGCGCTGGACGCGACGCCGCGCTGAGCGCCCTTTCTAATGCGCCATCACGCGTTCATCGACTCGAAGAAGTCGCCGTTGCTCTTGGTGTTGCGCAGCTTGTCCAGCAGAAAATCGATCGCATCCATCGTTCCCATGGGATTCAAGATGCGCCGCAGGATGTACATCTTTTTCAGCTGATCTTGCGGCACCAATAGCTCCTCCTTGCGCGTGCCGGAACGGGTAATGTCCATCGACGGGAAGGTGCGTTTGTCCGCAACTTTGCGATCGAGGATGATTTCGGAATTGCCGGTTCCCTTGAACTCTTCGAAGATCACCTCGTCCATGCGGCTGCCAGTGTCGATCAACGCGGTTGCGATGATGGTGAGCGACCCGCCCTCTTCGATGTTGCGCGCGGCGCCGAAAAACCGTTTCGGGCGCTGCAGCGCGTTGGCATCCACACCGCCGGTGAGTACCTTGCCGGAGGACGGCACCACGGTGTTGTAGGCACGTCCCAGGCGTGTGATCGAATCTAGCAGGATCACGACGTCGCGGCTGTGCTCGACGAGCCGCTTCGCCTTCTCGATCACCATCTCGGCGACCTGCACGTGACGCGATGCAGGCTCGTCGAACGTGGACGAGATCACCTCGCCCTTCACCGAGCGCTGCATATCCGTGACTTCCTCAGGGCGCTCATCAATGAGCAGAACGATCAGGTAGCACTCGGGGTGGTTCGCGGTGATGGAATGCGCGATGTTCTGCAGCAGCACCGTTTTACCGGTGCGCGGCGGAGAGACGATGAGCGCGCGCTGCCCCTTGCCAATGGGCGCCACGATATCGATGACGCGCGCCGAGAGGTCCTTCTTGGTCGCGTCGTCATGCTCCATGCGCAGCCGCTCGTCCGGATAGAGCGGTGTCAGATTGTCGAAATTGACCTTGTGTCGCGCTTTTTCCGGATCTTCGAAATTGATGGTGTTCACCTTGAGCAAGGCGAAGTATCGCTCGCCCTCCTTGGGTGAGCGGATGTGGCCATCGATCGTGTCACCGGTGCGCAAGCCGAAGCGGCGGATCTGGGATGGCGAGACGTAGATATCGTCAGGACCCGGAAGATAATTGGCTTCGGGCGAGCGCAAGAAGCCGAACCCGTCAGACAGCACTTCGACCACGCCTTCGCCGACGATATCGGTCTCGCGCATGGACAGCTGCTTGAGGATGCCGAACATCAGCTCCTGCTTGCGCATGGTGCTGGCATTCTCGACCTCAAGCTGCTCGGCGAGCGAAACGAGCTCGGCCGGCGTTTTGGCTTTGAGATCCTGGAGTTTCATTTCCCGCATGCGGGTAATCCTATGGAGGGGATCGGGATTAAAATTTGCCGATCGAGAGAAGGGGAAGGCCGCAGGTCAGGGGCTTTAGGCCCGATGCAACGGCCAGTCCCGTGTGGGCCGGCGCTGGCTGCATCTGCCTGCTTTGGGGGAGATAAACGGAAGATATGAAAAGAAGGTTCCGGGCGCAAGTGGTGAGATGGATGGGCCGGCAAAGTCGCGTCGGCGACGCGCTCGTTCAGAAAGGCTTAACCACGGCGAGGATGACGATGCCGATCAGCAAAACAGTCGGGACCTCGTTGACAATTCTATAGAATCTAGCCGAGTGCCGGTTTTGGTCGCGTGCAAAGTCGCGCACCCACCGCACGTAAAAGCCATGCAGTGCGGAGAGAGCGAGGACGAGCACCAGCTTCAGCGAAAGCCACCCCGACGAGAACCAGCCGCCAGCCACTCCAAGCCACACTCCTAGAATCCAGCTCAGGATCATGGCTGGATTGATGATGACCTTCAGGAGCCGGCGTTCCATTAGCTTGAACGTTTCGGACAGCTCGGAGCCGGCCGGTGTGCCGCAATGGTACACAAAGAGACGCGGCAAATAGAGCATTCCCGCCATCCAGGCGATGATTGCGATGACATGAACCGCTTTCAGCCAGTCATACATCAATCAGCCTGCGTTGCTCGCGCGTATGCGCGCAAGCATTCGTTCGACGTGTGCAATAGGCGTGTCCGGAAGAATGCCGTGTCCCAGATTGAAGATGAACGGCCGCCCCGCGAAATCGGCAAGGTTTGCGTCGACTGCGTGATCGAGGGCTTCACCGCCGGCGAGCAAAACCAAGGGATCAAGCTTGCCTTGCAGCGGCAGTCCTGAGCGAATCTTTTCGCGCACCAAATCCATATCAATAGCCCAGTCGAGGCCGACAGCATCCACCGGAACGTTTGTGACATATTGAGAAAGATTCGTTCCAGCACCGCGCGGAAAGCCGATGATACGTGCATCCGGCACGGACTGTCGTACCTTGTTCACAAGTCGCCGCGTCGGTTCAATGCACCAGCGTCTGAACTCATGCGGACCCAGTACTCCTGCCCAAGTGTCGAATATCTGAACCGCCTCCGCACCAGCCTGTAACTGGCAGATCAGATAAGATGCAGAGGTTTCGACGAGCAGTTGTACAAGTTCCTCAAATCCTTCGGCATCGCGGTAAGCAAACAAGCGGGCGGGTTCCTGTGCGCTGCTCCCACGACCGGCGACCATGTATGTAGCAACTGTCCACGGTGCCCCGCAGAACCCCAACAAAGTTGTTTCGGGGTGGAGCCGCTTCCCCACATTCTTGATCGTTTCACAGACAGGCGTCAGCACAGTTTCATCGAGCTCGCGTCTGAGCGTTCGCACTGCTGCCCGGTCCTGCACAGGGCGGAGCCGCGGCCCTTCGCCCTCGACGAATGATACGGGTACGCCAAGCGCAAGCGGTACGAGCAAAATATCCGCGAACAAAATTGCCGCGTCGAACCCAAAGCGCCGCACTGGCTGGAGGGTCACCTCCGTAGCCAGCTCCGGAGTGAGGCAAAGCTTCAGAAAATCGCCAGCCCGCTCACGAATGCGCCTGTACTCAGGCAAATAGCGGCCTGCCTGCCGCATAAGCCAGACCGGCGGAGGACAATGAACGTTACCTGCAAGTACATTGAGAAGCGGCTTGGCGATCACGTGTCCCAATCCGGTGATTCTTACAAGTACATAATGAAAGGAATCTGTTGTTGTTTATTTCAGCGTTGATTGGACTCATACAATTACATGCACGTGTTATCCAGCCGGAAGCTTGCAAAGGATCTGTCTGTGGACGACTCAAATGCTCGACTGTGCCGTCCTATTGTGGCTGTCGGAAGCGAAGTCACCCCTGTGTTTTTTTGCAGCGTCCACGATCAATCCACATGTTCATTAATCTAGCTGCGCAGCAAAGAGGGGCTCTCCCCACGCCTGGATTGTGGATTATTTTTGCGCTCTGGATCGGTTCGTGGTGAGGGCGTACAAGGGCTAAATCCTCTTCCCCGGTGATTCACAGTCTAATCCCCGCGTTCTCCGATGCCGCACCGTGCCAGCTATTTTCATCTACATCTCGTTTCCGATGCTACAGGTGAGACATTGACCACGGTGGCGCGGGCCGCAACTGCGCAGTACACGAAGATCTTCCCGGTCGAGCATGTCTATCCGCTTGTACGAACCGAGAAGCAGCTCGAACGTGTGCTCGCGGAAATCGAGGAATCACCCGGGATTGTGCTCTATACTCTGCTTGAAGAGGATCTCGTACAGCGACTTGAGAATCACTGCCGTGAGCTCGGCCTGCCGTGTCTCTCGATTCTCGGCCCCGTGCTGCAGCTTCTGCAGTCCTATCTGGGCACCGAGACTTCGCATCGGATTGGCGCTCAGCATGTGCTCAATGCCGAGTATTTCAAGCGTATCGACGCGCTGAACTTTACCATGCTGCACGACGACGGGCAGCACCTGGACGGGCTGCGTGACGCGGATGTCGTCCTCGTCGGCGTGTCGCGCACGTCCAAGACGCCCACGTCGATCTATCTTGCCAACCGCGGAATAAAGACCGGCAATGTGCCGCTTGTGCCCGGAATTGCACTGCCGCGACACGTCGAAGAGCTGTCCCGGCCGATGGTTGTGGGGCTTTATGCCAGCCCTGAGCGGATCGTGCAGATAAGGCAGAACCGGCTGCTTGGGCTGAACGCGCATCATGACGACGACCAATACATCGACCGCAAGGCAGTGGCGGAGGAAGTCGCATTTTCCAGGAAGCTTTATGCACGTCATCACTGGCCTAGCATTGACGTTACTCGCCGTTCGATAGAAGAAACTGCGGCGGCGGTGCTCAGCCTTCTCGCCGAGCGGCGCCGCCAACCGGTCGAATGAGCAAGCTCTGGCGCGGCGCGCAGCCGCTGGTGCTGGCCTCAAGCAGCGAAGTGCGGCAGAGAATTCTCAACGCGGCGGGAATACCGCATATCGTGTGTCCTCCTGAGATCGACGAACGTGCAGTCGAGCAGCGCGCGAACGTGCAGGGGCCCGCAGAAGCCGCGCAGGTGCTTGCACGGGCAAAGGCGCTGGCCGTACACGGCAACGGCGCTTTCGTCCTGGGTGCCGACCAGACGCTTGCGCTCGGCAATCGGCGGTTCACCAAACCGCAAAACCGCGATGCTGCGCGCGAGGAGCTCAAGATGCTGCGCGGACAGACGCATGAGCTGCATTGCGCGGTCGCGCTCACCCGTGACGGCAAAGTGATCTTCGAGCAAAAGGAGACAGCCCGCCTGACTATGCGTTTATTCAACGACGAATTCCTCGAAGCTTATCTGGACGTCGCCGGAGACGCTGTCACTCGCAGCGTAGGGGCCTATCAGGTGGAGAAAACCGGCGTTCACCTGTTTGAAAAGATTGAGGGTGATTACTTCGCCATTCTGGGGCTTCCCCTCCTGTCCCTTTTGCGCGCGCTGCGCGCACAGAATCTGCTGGCCGCCTGAACAGGCGCCGCGCTATCAGCGCGCATGTTCATTCTCGGCCTTACCGGCTCGGTGGGAATGGGGAAATCCGCCACCGCACGCTTGTTCTCCGAATTTGGTGTGCCTGTGCATGATGCCGATGCGGTGGTGCACCGATTATACGAGGGTGAGGCGGTGGGTGCGATCGAGCATGCGTTTCCGGGCACCGTCCGGGACGGCAAGGTCGACCGCGGAAAGCTTGCGGGGGACGTTCTCAATGATCCCGCCGCCTTGGCCCGGCTCGAGGATATCGTGCACCCGCTGGTGCGGGCGGCCGAAGATGAGCTGATCGCAGCAGCGCAAAGGCGAGGCGAAGGCACCGTCGTGCTTGATATTCCCTTGTTGTTCGAGACTGGCGCCGAGAAACGGGTGAATGCGGTGGTGGTTGTAACGGCGTCCCCGGACATTCAGCGAGAGCGCGTCCTTGCACGCCCCGCCATGACAGTGCAGAAGCTCGAAAGCATTCTGGCGAGGCAAATGCCCGATGCGGAGAAGCGGCGTCGCGCCGACTTTGTAGTGGACACTTCGAAGGGATTTGACGCGGCCCGCGAGCAGGTGCGTGCGATTCTCGATGCTATAGCTAAAATGCCGATCCGGCGCTGATTCGCGCGGCAAAGGCCAAGGCGCAGCCGAAATGCGAGAGATCGTAATCGACACCGAGACAACCGGATTGGATCCGCAGCAGGGGCATCGTCTCATTGAGGTCGGATGTGTCGAGCTCGTAAATCGCATGCGGAGCGGCAAGTTCTTCCATGCCTATTTAAATCCCGAGCGCGAGGTGCCGGCCGAGGCCGTCGAAATCCATGGCCTCTCCGCCGAGGTTCTGGCCGACAAGCCCCGTTTCGCCGAAATCGCCGACGAGTTATTGGGATTTCTGGGCGAGGCGCCCCTCGTCGCGCACAATGCGATGTTTGATCTCGCGTTTATAAATGCTGAGCTTGAGCGTAACGGCCGACAGGGGCTGTCGTATACACGTCTGATCGACACGCTGTTATTGGCCCGCCGCAAGCATCCGGCAGGACCGAACCGCCTCGATGACCTCTGCACTCGCTACGCCATCGATCTGTCGCGTCGCACCAAACATGGTGCGCTGCTCGATGCCGAGCTGCTGGCGGAGGTGTATGTCGAGCTAATCGATGCGCGCCAGGCACAATTCGTGCTGCACAGTCCGCACGGGACGCTCGGCATGCCTTACGCGGGCGCCGCGCCCATCCGCCTGCGGCCCCAGCCCTTGGCACCTCGTCTGACCGAAAGCGAGCGCGAAGCGCATCTGGGCTTTATTGCGACTCTGGGAGAGCAGGCGATCTGGCGGGACTATCTCCCGGTTCCCGCAACGGGTGCGGCGAACCAACCGCTGTAAGGCGCGGCGGCTCAGCTCGCCGCGGGCGTTGTCGCTCCAGGCTGCATTTGCCCGGCGCGCTGCTGATACAGGGCAACAAAATCGACCGGATCGAGCAATAGCGGCGGAAAGCCGCCGTTGCGCACCGCTGTGGCTATGATTTCTCGCGCAAAGGGGAACAGAAGCCGCGGGCATTCGATCATGATCAGTGGATGCAATGATTCCTGTGGGATATTCTGAACGCGAAATACGCCCGAGAATGTCAGATCAAACGCAAACAGAAGACCTTCGCCCATGCCGGGCGACGGCTCTGCTACCGTAGAAATTTGCGGTGAGGCAGCCGGAATGCCCTTGCTCTCTGCCTTGCCTTCGAGCTTCAGCGTGACTTCATAGTCCGTAGGCGCAAGCTGCTGGACGCCTACATTGATCTGAATGTTTATGGCAGGCTGCACCTGGGTCGGAGTGAGGGAGCGCGGCGCGTTCGGATTCTCAAAGGAAAAATCCTTGATGTATTGTCCGAGAACATTCAGGTGCGCCTGCGTCTGTGGCTGACCCGCCCTGCCTTGTGCCGGACCGCCATTGCCTGTCGTTGGACCGCCATTTCCTGTGGTCGCCATAGGGCTCTACCTCTTGGTGGCCGCGGCCACCCCGCGCAACTGCAGGCTCCTGCAGTTCTGGCTGGCTAACATACAGCATAGGCAGGAACAAGCGCGGTGGGGTTAACCAGCTGAATCAGTGGGATCGTTGATCATCGAGTTGCGTCGTTTCCTCCCTCCATTCCGAGGGAGCCAGATCGACAGTTCTGTCCTGCGGGCCCACCGAACGTTTGTGCGTCCTTGCACCAAGCGCCGCCGCCATGTGTTTGCGCAGCGCCGGTATGAACAATGCAGCCCCAATCGCGTCGGTTATGAATCCGGGGATGGCCAGTAATAACGCACCCGCAATGCGGGCCACGGAGGGTTCCTGCAGCTGAATTGCTCGCAGTCCGTCGTACGCGATAGCCGTGCGGATGCGCTCCAAGTCGCCCTTTCCGAACTTACGCAGCAAGCGAAACCCGAGCATGGAACTCGCAACCAGCAGCAGTCCGGCCCAAAGCCAGCCTATGAGCGCGGCGATCAGGAAAAAACCAGCGAGCTCGAACGCGGGAAGCGCGAGTAAGCCAACCAATAGCCACTTAACCAGCTTCACTGTTCCGACTCCGCCAGAGGGCAGCCTTGTTGGCGCCATGGTTCGGATCGTTTATGGTCCGGCTGGATGACGCCGGTAATTGGACAGGGCTCTGGAAGGCTCCACATAGGTGCTTACATAGAGACGGGAACCGATCTCTGCCCGCGCAGATTTTCGAATCTGCAGACTTGCCGCTGATCCCGCGGCGCCCGGCTGCCGAGAGCGTGCAAGACGTGTTCGACATCTACACCATCATTTTTCTGGCGCTTGCGGTCTTCATTTTCCTCCGCCTGCGCAGCGTGCTCGGCCAGCGCACGGGTCGGGAACGGCCTCCCTATGATCCATATTCAGCCCGCGACGTTCGCGGCACAACGAATGACAACGTGGTCAGACTGCCCGGGAGAACCGCGCCCGACGCGGTGCAAAAGCCTGTCGAGGCACCCGAACCGGAGGAGCGGTGGAAAGGCATCGCGGAGACGGGGTCCGCGATCGCTACGGGCCTCGAGGCCATCGCGGCCGAGGACAAGGGCTTCGATGCCAAGCATTTCATCACCGGCTCGCGCGCGGCCTACGAGATGATTGTGCTTGCGTTTGCCGAAGGCGACCGCCGCCAGCTGAAGAATTTGCTTTCGCGCGAAGTCTATGAGGGCTTCGATGCAGCCATCCGCGAACGCGAGACGAAAGGCGAATCGATCGAGACGCGCTTTGTCTCCATTGACAAATCGGAGATCGTCGCTGCCGAAATGCGCGGCCGCATGGCGCATATCACGGTGCGCTTCCTCTCGCAGCTGATTTCAGTGACCCGCGATCGCTCCGGCACGGTCATCGAGGGGAATGCCGAGAAGGTCACCGACGTTACCGACGTATGGACATTTGCGCGCGATGTCACCTCGCGCGACCCCAACTGGAAGCTCGTTGCGACCGAAGCCGGACAATAGCCGCCGACCTGCGGTCACCCGCTCTGGTTTTCCCGCCGCCATACAGCTGGGCGCCGTTCTTTGTGCCATTGCTTATTGTCTCGCCGCTCCGCCTTCGGCTGCGCAATCGCGAGAGCCGCTCAAAATTTCCGATGCGCAGCTCGAGCCCGTCCCTTGGAGCGATCTTGCAGGCTGGGCCGCGGACGATCACCGCGCCCCGTTTTTGGCCTGGCGGGCGAGCTGCCAGGCTTTGCACAAGCGTGGCCGTCCAGGCGAGGAAGGTGCGATCGAGCTCGGGTTGCGCGAAGTCTGCCAGCGCCCCGTCGCGGTGCGCCCGGAAACCGAGGACGGCGCGCGCAAATTCTTCGAGCAGAATTTTTATCCAGTGCGCATCGGGCGGCTTGGCGAGGCCGAAGGACTCCTCACCGGATATTACGAACCCGTTGTGCAAGGCTCGCGTTTTCCGAGCCCGGAATATCATTTCCCGATTTACCGGAGGCCGGGTGATCTCGTGGCCGTGGGCCACGAACGGGGCGCATTTCCCAACAGTGGTGCCCTCGTCGGCAGGCGCAACCAGAACGGCGAGATTGTGCCCTACTATGATCGCGCCGCCATTGAGGCCGGAGCCCTTGACGGGCAGAAGCTGGAAATCTGCTGGCTCAGGGACGCATTCGATGTCGTGAACATCCAGATTCAAGGCTCCGCACGCGTGATCCTGGAGGACGGCACGCCCGTCCGCGTCAATTACGACGCCCACAACGGTCATCCATACGGTTCCATTGGCCGCGTGCTGATTGAGCGAAATCTCATCCCGCGCGAGCAGATGTCCATGCAGCGCATCCGCGAATGGATAATGGCCAATCCGGACGAAGCGCCAAAAATTCGTGCCGCCAATCGAGCCTACGTGTTCTTTCGCATCACAGGCCTTTCGAATGACGGCAATCCGGTCGGAGCCCAGGGCGTGCCTCTTACCCCTGGCCGGTCGATCGCAGTCGACAAGATGCATGTATACGGCACGCCATTTTTCATCGAAGCGAGCTTGCCCGTCGAAAGCGCAAAGGCGTCACCCTTCCACCGGCTCATGATCGCGCAGGACACGGGTTCGGCAATTGTCGGGCCCGCGCGCGCAGATCTCTTTTGGGGTGCGGGCGACGAGGCGGGTCGTCTCGCCGGCCGCATGCGCCATCCGGGCCGCTTCGTCATGCTATTGCCGCGCGAACTCGACATGACGGCGGCAGGACGGGAGATGCCCCTGCCCCTGCCGAAGCCAAACTCGATCGTTCCGGATGTTGCGCCGACGTTCGAAACCGCAGTTCCTCTCCCCGTGCCCAAGCCCAAATTCGAGGGACAGGATCCCGAGAAGGCCGGCCAACCAGTGGCG
This sequence comes from Xanthobacteraceae bacterium, assembly GCA_036562835.1. GTDB lineage: Bacteria > Pseudomonadota > Alphaproteobacteria > Rhizobiales > Xanthobacteraceae > VAZQ01. The sequence continues at coordinate 15,487 of DATCJI010000138.1, forward strand.
GCCGGGCAGCATGGTGGGTCACGGCCGCAGCGTAGAGCATGGCGATGGCAGTCCCGCCCTGCACCGTACTGGTCTTCATGGTGAGCTCGGACCGGCGGAGGTCATCGCACCGCGCCCTCAGCAATGAGGAGCAGGAGCTCTGGGCCGGGTTCACGCGATCGGTTGTTCGACTGCGGCACACCCCAAAGCAACTGCAGCGCACAAGCTCAGGAGCAAAGATGCCGGACGCAGCACGCAATCTTGCAACCCCGGCCACCAATGCGCGCGAGGTATCTGCGCCGTCATCGCTCCTCCGGCGAGAGAGAAAGCGCCTTGCGCGCGGAACGGGCCCGATCGACGCGCGTCTCGATCTCCACGGCATGACAAAGAACGAAGCGTATGCCGCTCTTTTGCGTTTCTTACGCCGCGCGCAGGGAGACGGCGCAAAGTTCGTGCTTGTGATTACGGGCAAAGGAGAGCGGTTCCGGACGCAGGCGGGCGAACGCAGCACGCTGCGCAGGGAGGTGCCGCTCTGGTTTACTCTTCCTGAATTCGGCAGGTTGGTCAGCGCATATTCGGATGCTCATGCGGAGCACGGGGGCACGGGCGCGCTCTATGTGCGCTTGCGGTGGCTGCCGATCCACAAGGTTAGAGCAGATTAGCTTTTCCTCAGATCGCTATCCCGCTCTATTTATTCGCTGGAGCATGATCTTTCCGAAAACCGGTTCCTACTTTTCGGGATCATGCTCTAAAGAATAAACCGGCTCAGGTCCGCATTCTTCGCCAGATCGCCGATGTGCTTGTGTACGTAAGCCGCATCGATCTGCACGGTTTCGCCGGAGCGGTCGGGCGCGCTGAAGGACACTTCGTCGAGAACGCGTTCCATCACCGTTTGTAATCGGCGCGCGCCGATATTCTCCACGCTCGCATTGACTGCGACTGCCACGTCGGCGATCGCGTCCACCGCGTCGGGAGTGTATTCGAGCGTCACGCCCTCAGTCGCCAAAAGCGCAACATACTGTTTGATCAGCGATGCCTCGGTCTCGGTGAGAATGCGCCGGAAATCGTCGCGCGTGAGCGGCCGCAGCTCGACCCGGATAGGCAGCCGACCCTGCAGCTCCGGCAGCAGATCTGAAGGTTTCGACAGATGAAATGCGCCCGAGGCAATGAACAGGATATGATCCGTTTTCACCGCGCCATGCTTAGTCGAGACCGTAGTGCCTTCGATGAGCGGCAGCAGATCGCGCTGCACCCCCTCGCGTGACACGTCCGCCCCCAGGCGTCCCTCGCGGCCTGCGATCTTGTCGATCTCGTCCAGAAAAACGATTCCGTTCTGCTCGACAGCGGCAATCGCCTCATGCACGACCTGATCGTTGTCGAGCAACTTGTCGGATTCCTCGTTGATGAGCAAATCGTAGGATTCCGCGACAGTGACGCGGCGCTTTTTGGTGCGCCCTCCGCCGAGCTTGCCGAAAATGTCGCCAATCGAAATGGCGCCCATCTGGGCACCGGGCATTCCGGGAACCTCGAACAGGGGCATGCTCGCGCCGCCGGCCTGCACCTCGATCTCGATCTCTTTGTCGTTGAGCTCGCCCGCGCGCAGTCTCTTGCGAAACGTCTCCTTGGTGGTGGTACTTGCGTTCTCTCCCACGAGCGCATTGATGACGCGCTCCTCTGCGCCAAGCTGCGCGCGCGCCTGCACGTCCTTGCGTTTCTTTTCGCGGGTCTGCACGATGGCGGCCTCGACCAGATCGCGCACGATCTGCTCGACGTCCCGGCCGACATAGCCGACTTCGGTAAACTTCGTTGCCTCGACCTTAAGGAAGGGGGCACCGGCGAGCCTTGCGAGCCGCCGGGAAATTTCGGTTTTGCCCACGCCCGTCGGTCCGATCATCAGGATATTCTTCGGCAGCACCTCCTCACGCAGCTTCTCATCGAGCTGCAGACGCCGCCAGCGATTGCGTAATGCGACCGCGACGGCGCGTTTGGCGTCCATCTGCCCGATGATGTAGCGATCTAATTCCGAGACGATCTCGCGCGGGGAAAAATCGGTCATTGGTCAATCATGTGGCCCTAATCACCGAGCGGCGCAATGCCGCGGATCAGAGCTTCTCGGTCGTGATATTGCGATTGGTGTAAACGCAAATTTCGGCGGCAATATCCATGGCTTTGCGCACAATGCCTTCGGCGTCGAGCGGACCGTCCATCAGGGCCCGCGCGGCGGCGAGCGCATAATTGCCGCCCGAGCCAATGCCCATGAGTCCTGCTTCCGGCTCAAGCACGTCGCCGGTGCCGGTCAGAACCAGTGAGACCTGCTGATCGGCGACGATCATCATGGCCTCGAGCCGGCGCAGATAACGGTCGGTGCGCCAGTCCTTGGCCAGCTCGACGGCGGCGCGCGTGAGTTGCCCGGGATATTGTTCGAGCTTTGCCTCGAGCCGCTCGAACAACGTGAAGGCATCGGCCGTGGCGCCGGCAAATCCGCCGATCACGTCGCCTTTGCCAAGCCTGCGCACCTTTCTGGCATTTGCCTTGACGATGGTCTGCCCGATCGAGACCTGGCCATCGCCGCCGATCACCACGCTGCCATGCTTGCGCACGGTCAAGATCGTGGTGGCATGCCAAAGGTCGGGGATGGCCGGCTGCATGTACATTGCCCGCGATCCCATCTAGCTGTTGTCGGCCATGCGCGCAATTTGCTGCCGGTGGCGAATACAGGCATTGCCTGATACAAGCGCGCCGCATGCGGAAAGGCTTGATCAAACGCACAACCAAGGAAACCGCCATCGAAGTCGAGCTCGATCTCGATGGTCGTGGGACCGCCGACATATCGACGGGCATCGGTTTCCTGGATCACATGCTCGAGCTCCTGGCGCGCCATGCGCGCATGGATCTGACCGTCAAAGCAAAGGGCGATCTGCACATCGATCATCACCACACCACCGAAGATGTAGGAATTGCGCTCGGTCAGGCATTGCGCCAGGCATTGGGCGAGATGCGCGGGATCACGCGGTTTGCCGATGTGCACATGCCGATGGACGAGACGCTCACGCGTGTCGCCCTCGACATTTCCGGGCGTCCGCTGCTCGTTTTCAATGCGGAATTCACCCGCGACAAGGTTGGCAGCTTCGATACCGAACTGGTGGAGGAATGGTTTCGCGCCTTTGCGGTGAACAGCGGGCTCACCGTCCACGTGACGACTCTCTACGGCAGTAACGATCATCATATTGCCGAATCTTGCTTCAAGGGACTGGCGCGCGCGCTGCGTGTGGCAACTGCGCTCGATGCACGCGCGCTCGACGAAATTCCGTCGACCAAAGGCTCGCTTCGTAACTGAGCACACGCCCGTTTCGAACAGGCGTAAAGGAACATAACAGCGATGGCGGTTTATTCGGTGCACATGCGACCGATTTCGGAGCACCCCAATCCTGACGAGTTCGTCTTCGTACGCGATGGTTTTTCGCTTTGGGCATTTTTGTTCGGGCCATTCTGGATGCTGCGCCATCGGCTCTGGCTGGTTCTGCTGATCTATTTGGCCGTGGTCATTGCGCTTGCGGCCGCCCTGCACTTCCTCGGCGCTTCGTCCGGGGCCAAAGTTGCGGCCGGATTCTTGCTTTGCTTCCTGGTCGGATTTGAAGCCGCAACGCTGCGTCGTTTTGGTCTTTCCCGCCGTGGCTGGAACGAGCTCGGGATCGTGGTGGCTGACGATCTCGAAGCCGCGGAGAGACGCTTCTTCGACGCATGGGTAAAGGGCGAGCCCCGACTCATCGCGCCTGCCGCAAAAGACTCCCCACGGGCGCGTCCTGCACCTCCCGGCGAGATCATCGGCTTGTTTCCTCAGCCCGGAGGAGCGCCGTGAGGGTTGCAATCGTTGACTATGGATCAGGCAATCTGCATTCCGCTGCGAAAGCATTTGAGCGTGCGGCCCTGGAAAGCGGCGCGGCGTTCCCCATTGTGGTGACCAGCAACGCGGATGAGGTCGCGCGCGCCGAGCGCATCGTGCTGCCAGGCGTGGGCGCTTTTGCCGATTGCCGACACGGCCTCGATAACCTGGACGGCATGGTGGATGCGCTGAATGAGGCTGTGCTTTCGCGCGGCCGGCCGTTTTTGGGAATTTGCGTCGGCATGCAGCTCATGGCCGAGCGGGGTCGCGAATATCGGATCACGCAGGGACTCGGCTGGATCGGCGGCGAAGTAGACCGGCTTGCGCCGTCAGATCCCGCTCTGAAGATCCCGCACATGGGGTGGAATACGCTTACCAAGCGCCGGCCGCACCCGCTGCTCGAGAATATTCCCCTCGGCGCGCAGGGGCTACACGCCTATTTCGTGCACTCCTATCACCTCATGCCGACAGACCCTTCGAATTTGATTGCTGAAGCCGAGTATGGGGGTGCAGTCACAGCGATCATTGCGCGGGACAACCTCGCAGGCACACAGTTTCATCCTGAGAAGAGCCAAAAACTGGGCTTGCGTCTTATTGCGAATTTCCTGCACTGGAGGCCGTGACCTTCCGGCCGCACCCTTTCCGTGATCCTCTTTCCTGCCATCGATCTGAAGGCCGGCCAGTGCGTACGCCTTGAGCAGGGCGACATGGCGCGCGCAACAGTTTTTCATCACGATCCCGCGGCGCAGGCGCAGGCGTTCGAGAACCAGGGATTTAGATATCTGCACGTCGTCGACCTTGACGGTGCGATGCAAGGGTCACCGATCAATGTGGAAGCCGTCGCGCGCATCAGAGAAGCGGTCCGCATACCCGTTCAACTCGGCGGTGGTATCCGCACCGTACAGATGATCGAAGCTTGGTTGGCCAAAGGCATAGACCGGGTCATCATTGGAACGGCGGCGGTGCGCGATCCCGCGCTCGTCAAAGCTGCCGCGCGCAATTTCCAAAATCGCATCGCGGTTGGACTCGATGCCCGTGACGGCCGCGTTGCGGTGCAAGGGTGGTCCTCCACTACCGAGCTCACTGCGCTCGATGTCGCGAAACGTTTCGAGGACGCCGGCGTTGCCGCCATCATCTATACGGACATTGCGCGCGATGGGTTGCTGCGCGGGCTCAATCTCGATGCCACCGTCGCGCTGGCCGATGCAGTCAAGATCGGCGTAATAGCCTCGGGCGGTCTTGCATCCATGGATGACGTACGGGCGCTGCTTGCGCCCACGGCGCGAAAGATCGTCGGCGCCATCGTCGGACGCGCTCTATATGACGGGCGATTGAACGTCGCCGAGGCGTTGCGGCTCGCTGCCAGCGCGCCGAGAGCTGAAAGATGATCAAGGTTCGCCTCATTCCCTGTCTCGATGTAAAGGATGGGCGCGTGGTGAAGGGGGTCAAGTTCGTGCATCTGCGCGATGCCGGAGATCCGGTGGCGGCAGCAATCGCCTACGACGCCGCGGGGGCCGATGAGCTCGCCTTCCTCGATATCACTGCCAGCCATGAGAATCGGGACATTATTCTGGACGTGGTCCGGCGTACCGCAGAGGCATGCTTCATGCCGCTTACCGTCGGAGGCGGCGTGCGCACCATCGCGGACATTCGCACGCTGCTCGCTTCGGGCGCCGACAAAGTCTCCATCAATACTGCTGCGGTCGCACGCCGCTCATTTGTGCAGGAGGCGGCGGAAAAATTCGGCGATCAGTGCATTGTGGTGGCCATCGACGCGAAGCGGGTCTCCCGGCAGGGCGCGCCAGACCGCTGGGAGGTCTTCACCCATGGGGGGCGCAATCCGACCGGCCTTGATGCAGTCGATTACGCGCGGGAAGTGGTTGACCTCGGCGCGGGCGAAATTCTTTTGACCTCCATGGATCGCGATGGAACCAGCGAAGGCTTCGATGTCGCATTAACGCGCGCAATCTCCGATGCCGTGCGTGTTCCGGTCATCGCCTCAGGGGGCGCGGGCACGCTTGCCCATCTGGTCCAGGCGGTTCGCGAAGGACATGCAAGCGCCGTGCTGGCCGCTTCGATCTTCCATTTCGGGCAGCACTCGATCGGCGAGGCAAAGTCCTACATGGCGGGCGCGGGCCTGCCGGTGCGGCTCGACCCGTAAGTCGGTTCTGCTCTCCCGACACCGAGCCATAGGTGATAAGCAGGCACATCTGTCACTGCGTGTGAAAAGCATGTCCGGATTCTCCCTGCATGCGCTTGAGAAGCGCATCGAAGAACGCGCTGGCGCGAGCGCTGATGTTTCTTATACGCGCCAATTGCTCGACCGCGGTGTGGCCCATTGCGCCAAGAAGCTCGGCGAGGAAAGTATTGAGACGATTATTGCCGCTGTAGGGGAAAACCGGGAGCGTGTGATCGGCGAGGCCGCCGATCTTCTCTATCATTTGCTGGTCGTGCTGAAATTGCGCGGCATCTCGCTCGCTGACGTGGAAAGGGCGCTCGAGAGCCGCAGTATGCAATCGGGATTGGCGGAAAAATCGGCGCGTAGCGTGGGAAAAGGGCCCTGATGGAGCAGCGCACCGCAAGCGAGCTTTCGCCGTATCGGATCTTCTCGCGTACTGAATGGGCCGAGAGGCGCGAGGACACGCCCATGACGCTCACGCCCGAGGAGGTGATGCGCGTCCGCTCCCTGCATGATCGGCTCGACATCAGCGAGGTCGAGGAAATCTATCTACCGATCTCGCGCCTGCTGTCCATGTATGTTGCCGCCACGCAGCGGCTGTTTCGGGCACAACAGAATTTCCTCGGCACCGAAGACAGCAAGATGCCCTACATCATCGGCGTGGCGGGGTCGGTGGCCGTTGGAAAGTCGACCACCGCTCGCGTGCTGCAGGCGTTGCTTGCGCGCTGGCCGAATGTGCCGAAGGTCGATCTCATCACCACCGACGGCTTTCTTTATCCCAATGCCATTCTCGCGCGCGAAGGGCTGATGGAACGAAAGGGCTTTCCGGAAAGCTACGATCTGCCCGCATTGCTGCGCTTTCTCTCTGATGTAAAAGCGGGCCGGCGGCCAACCCGCGCACCCGTCTATTCGCACCTGCTCTATGATGTGCTTCCCGGCCAGTGGATCGAGATCGACCGGCCCGACATCCTCATTGTCGAAGGCCTCAACGTGCTGCAGGCCGGGCGTCCGCCCAAAGATGGCGGCGCTATCCCTTACGTGTCGGACTTCTTCGACTTTTCCATCTATCTCGATGCCAACGAGACCGTGCTTCTGAATTGGTACGTGGATCGGTTCCTCACCCTGCGCGAGACCGCTTTCCGCGATCCAAAATCGTTTTTTCACCGCTATGCGAGCTTGTCCGATGCGGATGCGGTCGACACCGCGACGTCAATCTGGAACCGCATCAATCTCCTCAATCTGCACGAGAATATCCTGCCCACGCGACAGCGGGCTGACCTCATCCTCACGAAGGAGGAAAGCCACGCGGTGGAGCAGGTAGCGCTGCGCAAACTCTAACGAGAAGCACCGTTTCGGGCTTATCGTCTTGGGTGATGCAGCGTGCCGTGGGCGGGAGCTTGCGATCATGCGGCACGCCGCACGTCGTCGCTGAGCGCGCGATAGGACAGCGCCTCCGCCACGTGCAGCCGGCCGACCGCATCTTTTCCGTCGAGATCTGCAAGGGTTCGCGCCACCCGCAGCACGCGATGATAGCCGCGCGCCGACAGCCGCATCGCCTCGCTCGCATCCCGCAATAGCGCCAGCCCGCCTGCGTCCGGCCGCGCCATCTCCTCGAGCGCCGACCCATGCACGCAGGCATTTGTCCGCATTTCCGGTTCTCCGAGGCCGCTATAGCGCTCGGCCTGAATCTCTCGGGCGCGTGCCACCCGATGTGCGACCTCGCGGCTTCCTTCTGCGGGCGGCGGCAGGATCAGATCTGCGGCGGTCACCGCCGGCACTTCGATATGCAGATCGATACGATCGAGCAGCGGGCCCGACAGGCGCATCTGATATTCGGCGATGCAGCGCGCGTTTGGCCCGCGCGTGCATGCATGTCCTGGCTCGTTGCCGCGTCCGCAGCGGCAAGGGTTCATGGCTGCGACGAGCATGAAACGGGCTGGATACGTCACGCGATGGTTTGCGCGGGCTATCGACACCTCGCCGGTTTCGAGCGGCTGGCGGAGGGAATCCAGCGCCTGCGGCTGGAATTCCGGAAACTCGTCGAGGAACAGGACGCCGTGGTGAGCCAGCGAAATCTCACCGGGTCGTGCGCGCAATCCGCCGCCGACGAGGGCAGCCATGCTGGCGGAGTGGTGAGGTGCGCGGAACGGCCGCCGGTTGGTCAAGGCGCCGCCTTCTATCTCCCCCGCTACGGAGGCAATCATGGAAACCTCAAGCAACTCGGGCGGCGAGAGTGGCGGCAGAATCGTCGGAAGCCGCGCCGCAAGCATGGATTTTCCGGCACCCGCCGGACCGGTCATGAGTAGATTGTGCGCACCGGCTGCGGCCACTTCGAGCGCGCGCTTGGCGCTCTCCTGGCCCTTGATGTCCGCAAGATCGAGAGCGGTTTGCTCGACCTCCCGCACCTTGGGCTGAGGGCGCGCGAGCACCTGCGTGCCGCGAAAATGGTTGGCGAGTTGAATGAGCGAGGCCGCCCCGATGATCTCCATTTCGGGGCTCGCCCAGGCAGCCTCGGGCCCGCATGCTGCAGGGCAGATCAACCCTTCCCTGCGGGAGTTGGCGCCAATGGCGGCGGGCAGTACCCCAGCGACGGGCGCAATCGATCCGTCAAGCGCAAGCTCGCCCAAAACCGTGAACCCTGACAGTGCGTCCGCCGGAATGGCGGCCATGAGTCCGAGCGCGATCGGGAGATCATAGTGACCGCGTCCTCCCCACTCGTGGAGCCTCGTGGAGGCCCGTGGAGGCCCGCCACGTAAGTCAATAAAGCCCAATGCCCATCGATATTTTTCGCTAGACTTCCACCCGCAGATCGCCGATAACGCCCGGCGTGGCTCGGCTCGGCTGCGGCGGGGGTCGTGGCGGGGGCCGCCGGAACGGGGAGGACGGAATGGCGCGGGAGATTGAGTTACTGACGGTCAGGAAGGTCCAGCAGCTCAGCCAGCCGGGGCGCTACAGGGATGGCGATGGGCTCTACCTCCAGATCACCCGGACAGGGGTCAAGAGCTGGTTGTTGCGCTACGAGCGCGCCGGGCGCGAGCGGTGGATGGGCTTGGGCCCGGAGCGGATGGTCACGCTGGAGGAGGCGCGGGGGGCGGCGCGCGAGGCCTGGAAGGCACTCAATGGGGGGACCGATCCCATCGACGCGCGACGGGCCGAGCGGGCTGAGGCCCACGCCAAGAACGCGAAGGCCACTACCTTCGCGGAGTGCGTAGAGCGGTACCTCACCAGCCATGAGAGCAAGTGGCGCAATCCAAAGCACTGCGCGCAGGTGCGGTCCTCGCTCGCGAGATAC
>DATCJI010000240.1:0-3019 GCA_036562835.1 Xanthobacteraceae bacterium
GCTATGAGCCCCGCCGCGACCCTTGCTCCGATGAGCGCGCGGGCGATGCCAAGTCCTGCAAGAGAGTGCGCGGTACTGAATATGCCCGCCCCAATCGCCGCAACGAGCAGCAAAGTGGCTTGCACGCGGCGAGGGCCGTAGCGGTCGAGCGCGATACCGACCGGCAGCTGCATGGCGGCGAACGAGAGGAAGTAGAGGGCGGTGAGCAGGCCTAGGTCCGACGCGCGTAGATGCATGCCCGTGGAGAGCTCGGTGCAGATGACCGCGTTAATTGTTCGGTAGACATAAGAAAGAAAGTATCCGCCGGCGAACGGAAGAAAGACAACAAGGAAGGGCCGACGATATTTCACGACGTTCTCGTACGTGCGTTGCGCTGCAAGTCGTATTGCGGCCGGATTGAGTGGCTGATCACGGATACATTCCCGACTGTTCGAAAATTTGCGTTCGCTGATCCGGCGTCAGCGAAAAGTCCGATGCCAGCGCGACGATCGCGAAGATTCCAAGCAATGCGAGGACAATAACAGAGGCCCACAAAGCAGCCGGACGTCGCTCGCCTTCGGTTGCAGGTGTGGCTGACGTCAGAGGGGCATAGAGTGCTGGGCTTTGATTCATGGGTGCGTGCTCATTTACTGTGTCCTCTTGCTCCTACATGCGCACATCAAGATTGAACGTGATGTCCCTCACATTGGGTTGCCAATTCGGGAAGTGCTCATGACGATCGGATGTCCGACGAATGCACCGAGCGTTGAATTGACTGGATGCAGAGGCGCACGAGGGCCAACGATGCTGTGAATGGTTCAAAAGCGGCGCGTCGGCAGTGATGACAATTTGCCGCCTGGCCCTGCTTGGCTGGCGTCGAGATCGAAAGTATTCTCGGCGGACGCTGCGGTCTTCCTATGAACGTATGAAAAATCCCGATGAGCTTTGTGCTAGAGCTCGGGTTGGACTGACCTGATCCATGGAGTGGCGGCATGCCGGGCGCCGGCGAGGAAGCTGTGCTGAGTACCGTCGACCGCATATACGAAGCGATCGAGCGGCCACAGCTTTGGCCCAAAGCTATTCATGCAATCGGAGAGCTTATTGGGGGGCGCCGCAACTTCTGGGGTTTGGACCTGGAGACTGATCTAGCGTTCATGCGTCCTCCGAATACAACGAGCCCGTACGAGTCGGGGTGCCACGGCACCTTCTTTCTTTCTCGTGCGGACTTGCGAGCTCTCGACCAGTACGCGGAGGAATTTGGCGAGCTGATCGTTCGTTTCCTCAAAATTGTTTTCCTCAGCATTCTTCGATCTCAGGAGGAGCTCAGTGCGCGTGAGGCAATTGGGCTGAAAATGGTCCAGCGCTATCTGGACGCTTTTGAGGACGTCCCGGCAAAGTCTGGCATGCCGAAAGCCAAGGCAGCAGGGCGGAAGCTGATCGCGGCGTTGTGGGATGAGGGACGGGTATTCGGGGCGGACAGCCTCCGCTGCATGCGCCTGCTCCTGCCGCATCTCGACCGGGCGGTGCGGCTGGAGATGCGCTTTAACACGGCCGATCTACACCGGGGATTGGTATCCGGCGCGCTGGACTATCTCACCCCATGGTGTCGTGCTGGTCGATTCCTCTGGAACGCCGCTTTACTTTAATAAGCGCGCTCACGAGATCATGGACCAATCAGATGATTTGCGGCTTTCGTCGACCGGTCTGAGCGGGCGGCGTCCGGTCGAAACGAGATCGTTCCGCGAGCTCATTCAGGAAGCAATATCGGGTGGAACGCATGGAATCCTGGCGGTCAACCGTGGAGACGGCTTGCGACCTCTCTTGCTGATCGCTGCTCCGCTAAGACCAAAGGGCAAGATGCAGGATGGAAAGGGAGCTGTGGGCGGGGTTGTGTTTATCAGCGATCCGGAGCGCAGCGATAACCCCAGCGTTGAATCGCTGAAGCGGGCGTTTGATCTCACTTACCGCGAAGCACAGACCGCAATAGCAATTGCGGACGGGCATGGGCTGCAAGCCGCGGCCGACGGAATGGGTGTGGCTCTGACTACGGCGCGGAGCCAGCTTCAGCAGGCGTTCGCCAAGACCGGCACCAGTCATCAAGCTGAGCTAGCAGCTCTCGTTCACCGAACGCTGACGCATATCCGATACAACTAACGCATGGTTCCATGGCAAGCCGCCGATATCAGCTAGTCGCGGGCGACCGGACCTGCCTGCGCGCGCGTGAGCGTGCCTTCGACGGACAGGCCGAACCAGGGGCGCAAGCGCGTGCCCAGGATGCTGCCGAAGAACGCCGCCACCAGCCACACCCAGCCGTGCAGGCTCGACGAGGCGATGCCGCTGAAATACGCGCCGATATTGCAGCCATAGGCTAGGCGCGCGCCATAGCCGAGCAGAAGTCCGCCGATTACGGCGGCAAGGAGCGAGCGCGGCTCTATTCTCCAGCCCGGCTTGAACTTGCCCGCAAGCCCTGCCGCCAGCAGCGCGCCGAGAATGATGCCGAAATCCATCACGGAGGTGATGTCCGCAAACACGCTCTGCTGCAGCGCAGCCGCGCGCGCCGGAGTTCGCCAGTAGCCCCATGAAGCGACATCGACCCCGAAGGCGCCGATGATCTTCGAGCCCCAAAGGGCAAATGCCGACGTTATGCCCCACGGCCGACCGGCGAGATAGAGCGTGGCGAAGTTTCCAATCGCCAGTGCGACGGCGCCGGCAAGGAGCGGCCAAGGCCCGTGCAGGAAACGCCGCCAGCCGTGTCGATCCGTTTTGACGCCGGAAAGAAGAGTCCCATGCCGTCGCCGCTCAACAACGACGGTGGCTGCGGCAATCAGCGCGCAGACGATAAGGCCTGCGATGAGCGCCGGAACGACGCCCCAGGCGGACACCAGCGATATGGCTCCCACATTGGGCTGTGCCGACCACCATGGCAGATGCCAGGCGCCGAGTACCGACCCCGCGATGAAGAAGAAGAGAGTCAACAGCATGCGCGTGTTCCCGCCCCCGGCAGTATAAAGCGTGCCCGAAGCGCAGCCGCCGCCGAGCT
>DATCJI010000280.1:0-3029 GCA_036562835.1 Xanthobacteraceae bacterium
GATTGACTCTTGATTTCCGGGGCGTCTGACCCCAACGTCACCCGCACCTTCCCACCAGCACCGGACCGGACGCTTAACAAGATGTCCCAGATCAACTTCACCGACACCAAATACTGGCTGAAGACCGCCCAGACCCTGACCGACGCCCTGCCCTACATGCAGAAGTATTCGGGTCAGCGCTTCGTCATCAAGTATGGCGGTCATGCCATGGTCGATCCGGAGCTGGCGCGGGTCTTCGCGCGCGACGTTGTCTTGCTGCGCCAGGTCGGCATCCTGCCGGTGGTGGTGCATGGCGGCGGGCCGCAGATCGGCGAGATGCTCAAGCGCCTCGGCATCAAATCCGAATTTGCAGGCGGCCTGCGCATTACCGATGCGGCCACCATCGAGATTGTCGAGATGGTGCTCGCCGGCTCCATCAACAAGCAGATCGTCGGCTTTATCAATGAGGCGGGCGGCAAGGCTGTGGGCCTGTGCGGCAAGGACGGCAACATGGTCGTTGCGCGCAAGGTGAGCCGCAGCGTGGTCGATCCCAAGTCGAACATCGAGCGTATCGTGGACCTCGGATTTGTGGGTGAGCCGGAAAGCGTCGATACGACCGTGCTCACCCAGATCCTCGGCCGCGACCTGATCCCGGTGCTCGCGCCGCTTGCCATCTCGAGGAACGGCAGCACCTACAACGTGAATGCGGACACGTTTGCCGGCGCCATCGCAGGAGCGCTCAAGGCCAAGCGCCTGCTGCTGCTTACCGACGTGGCGGGGGTGCTCGACAAATCCAAGACTCTGATCAAGCAGCTTTCGGTCGAGGACGCCCGGCGGTTGATTGCGGACGGCACGATTTCAGAAGGCATGATCCCGAAGATCGAGACGTGCATTGACGCGCTGGAGCGCGGAGTTGAGGGCGTGGTCATTCTCGACGGCAAGGTGCCGCATGCGGTCCTGCTCGAGCTGCTCACCGATCATGGCGCCGGGACCCTGGTGACGCGCTGAGGCGCTTGTTACTGAGCGGCACCTCGGAATGCGGGGCGTGGAGCGGCCGTTGCAGACCATCAAGACCGACGTGGCTATCATCGGGGGCGGAGCCGCGGGCTGCTACGCTGCCCTTTGTCTGCGGAAACAAGGCATCAAGCCGCTCATCATCTGCAAAGGCCTGGTCGGAAAGAGCGGAGCGTCGCTGTTTGCCGGCAATCTCGTGGTTTCCGGCAAGCTGCTCGGCAATTCCGACGAGCAGGCGCGCGACACCGCAGAGTTTCTCATCAAGTACCACAACCAGTTTCTCATTGATCAGCGGTGGGCGCGCCGGTGCGGCGAATGGATCGAGCGCATCTACTACCCGGAGCTCGAGCAAGCAGGCCTCTATTTCCGGCGCGACGACGCCGGCAATATTGTCACAAGTCCAGGCCGGATCCGCAGCATTGCCGCCAATGTGCAAGGGAATTCCGGCGTTCCGTTCATGGATTTGCGGCGCAAGCAGATCATCCGCGACGGCATCCCGCGGCTGGAAGAGACCGTGGCTACGGCCTTGTTGCGCAACAGCGACGGCGCGGTGGGGGGCGTCTTCTGCCTGAATGTTATGTCCGGCGAATGCGCGGTGGTCGAAGCCAGAGCGGTGGTCATCGCCACCGGATATTCCGACCGGTTGCACAAGCGCTCGACCGGCACCCGCGAGATGTCAGGGGACGGCCTCGCCATGGCATGGCGCGCGGGCGCGGCACTCGTGAACATGGAAATGCAATGGTGGCACACAAACGATATTGCCTATCCGCCCTCCTGGCAGCGCATGCAGGTCTATCCCAACCCGATGCTCGGATCGAACAATTCTGCGCGCATGATCAATGCGGATGGGCAAGAGTTCTTCAACCAGCAGCGTGATGACCCGTTGGCGTTTGGGCCGTACACGGTGCAGCTCAAAGCGCTCGCGAAGCAGGTGCACGCCGGAAAGGCGCGTTACGACGGCGGGTACTTTGCGGGATTCGACCACTGCGACGCGGACGAGGTCGACCGCTACACGACCTACGGGAAAATTTATCGCCAGCTCGGACTGGACTTCCCAAACGCGCTGGTCGAAACCGCGGTCACGGCGCATTACCGGCAGGGCGGGATCGATGTCGATACGGCGACCATGCGGTCCTCGGTGCCCGGTCTTTATGCGGCCGGCGGCGTGGGCGGGCACAGCAACGGCCTGATCGCGCTTGCAACGTTCGATGGCAAGGTCGTCGCCGACGGCATCATCCAAGATCTGTCCGGCCTACCGCCTGCCCAGCTCGTCGAAAGCGAGATCGACATCGAGCGCCGCCGGCTTGAAGAGCTTCGCACCAATTCAGGTCATGGGCCCGCGCCGGTGGCGCTTAAAGAGAAGCTGCGCGGCATCATGTGGGAGAAGGCGGGCGTCGAGAAAGACGCCAGCGGACTGCGCGAAGCGCTGGACGAGCTCAGGCGCATGCGCAACAACCTCATTCCGGAAATGCGGCTAGCGAACACGACGCGCCGGGCCAACTACGAATGGCTGGATGCGATCGACCTCATCAACATGGTGGAGGTCTGCGAGCTGATCGTGCATTCGTCGCTCGAGCGCAAGGAAAGCCGTGGGCCGTTCTTCCGCAAGGATTTTCCCGACACTGACAATCTCCATTGGCTGGTTGCCAATGTGCTGAAAAAGTCGGGCAACGGTTTCAATTTCGAGCAGCGCCCATACGAGCTGCCTTTCTTCAAGCCCGATTTTGAACGCAGCAACAATCTCGAGGTCCCGTGGTGACTGGCGGCCCAGCGGCGATCGCGCCAACTGCAAGCCGGCTCGGACAGATGGAGCGCGCGGACACGCTCGCGCTGCGAAATGCGCGCCTGTCGCCCGGCGCGATCCTGAAGATCAAAGTGAGCCGGACCGATACGGTAGGCGCTGCGGCTGGTTATCAAGAATTCGCAGTGCCGTACCAAAAATGGATGCGTGTTCTGGATGCGCTCAACACCGAGCACGCGGCGACCGACCTCGCCTATCGCTGGTTCTGCGGATCGAAAATGTGCGGCACCTGGCG
>DATCJI010000292.1:0-8646 GCA_036562835.1 Xanthobacteraceae bacterium
TCTGCTCGCCATCGACAAGCGGTGCCAGCTTCTTCTTGAAGTATGCCTGATGATCCTGAGGCAATTTCGCAGCAATGCGAAGCGGCATTCCGGCCGCGCGAGCAATCCGAATGGCAGCTTGGGGCCCCTTGTCAGCACTCAGGCGTCCAAGAAATGCGAGGTAATTTCCCGGTTTGAAACATGGTTGAAGAGAATCGGCGGGCAGCCCGTGGTAAATGGTCCCCATCCAATTTGCGTCCCGAGCGGGCTTCCGTTGCGCGTTGGAAATCGCAACAAAAGGGACATCAGCAAACCGGCGCATAAGGTCCGGCACCCCCGGTAGATCGAGACGACCATGCAGTGTCGTCAGGAACGGCACGCCCAGACGGCGAAGCAGCGGAAGGTGCAGCCAGTCAATGTGAGCATGGATGACGTCAAACTGAGCCGCTCTTTCCGCAACCTCTTGCAGCAATGCAGCGTATGCCAGAAAGGGATCCGAACGCGGACGGCCCAGTCGTAAACTCCGCGGCCAGGCGGAAATGAGGTTTGCTGATGTTTGCGAGTCGCCGCTGGCGAAGAGCGTCACCTCGTGTCCGAGCTCAACCAATTCTTCGGTCAGCCAAGCGATCACACGTTCTGTGCCGCCGTAGAGCTTGGGAGGGACGCTTTCTGCTAATGGGGCAACCTGTGCAATTCGCATCGAGCAATTCACTCAAAAGGGAACCGCAGCCGCTGCGCAAGCGGCGACGATTCCATAGCCGAACAATGCCTGTCGTTCTGGAGGAAGGTTCGCGTCTTTACCAGCGCTGGGAGGAATACCAGTCGTCGACGTCGCGGCGCACCTGATCCTTGCTATATCCGTAGCGTTGCTGAATTTTTCCCTCGAGCTGGTCACGCTGGCCAGCAATCACGTCGAGATCATCGTCTGTGAGCTTGCCCCAGTTCTCTTTCACCTTGCCCTTGAGCTGCTTCCAATTGCCCTGAACACGATTCCAATCCATGCATCGGCTCCAATCTGAGATGTTTGAGGGTTTTCCCGCCCAAGCTCTTGTAGCTTTGGGATCAACGCAAAAAGCGTTGTTGTGTTCCTGGGGAGCCGTGTTGGAACTATTTAGGTCATTTATGTTGCCACCTCCTGCAGGAGACAGCGTCATGCACCGCGTCCTGAGGAGGGTCAGAGACTGGAGCATGCGTGGGCTGTCCATAGTTTCTGTGTCTCAGAGCAAGGGGGGTGCACCCCAACAGCCGGCCATTGTAAAATACAATGGTCTGCAATGGGCGCCGGTGCTGCCCACGGCGCAAAAAAACCGGCGCGGAACTCCTGCCGGCTAGACGCAATTTCACCTAATAGCGGCAGGATAGCACTTTACTGTGCACTGTCAAGAAGCACACGAAACGCGCCGAACCATGACGCGTTGCGCAGCGGCGAAAAAGCGCGCCCCCGTGCCGGAAACCTATTTATTTCTAGATAGTTATGTGATCATGAGAATAAACAGCCCTCCCGGCCAGTGGGCTCGCCGGTGCGCACTTTTAGGCCTTCGCGGCCATCTCCCTGGTGTTTTCACATTGCCGGCGAGCCGTGGGGGGTGAGAAGTTGGCCGTTCTGGAGAAGCCCCAGAATGGCACGGATCGCCCCCATGCTGCTGGGCATGCTTGGCGCGTCTGCGAGCGCATAGCCGGCCGACTTGGCCCCGGTCTGGTCACGGGCGCATCCGATGATGACCCGAGCGGCATAGCCACCTACAGCCAGGCTGGTGCGCAGCTCGGTTTTTCCATCTCCTGGATCATGCTTTTCAGTTATCCGTTGATGACGGCCATCCAGCAGATCAGTGCACAGATCGGGCGAACTACCGGCCGGGGCATCGCCGGAAATATCCGGCTGCATTATCCGAATATGCTCCTGCAAGGCATTGTCGCGCTCCTTTTCATCGCGAACACGGTCAACATAGGCGCCGACCTCGGAGCCATGGCGGATTGTGTCCGCCTCCTGCTCGGCGGCCCCGCGCTTCTGTACGTGATCCTCCTCGGCGCGTTATGTGCGGGGCTGCAGGTCTTCACCGACTACAATCGCTATGTGGCTGTCCTCAAATGGCTCACACTGTCCTTGTTTGCTTATGTCGCCACGCTCATGGCCGTGAAAATACCATGGGTGGAGGCGTTGTACGGATTGCTCGTTCCGACCTTTGCGCCTGATGTGGCGTTCTGGACCACCGTAGTGGCCGTTCTCGGGACCACCATCAGTCCTTATTTGTTCTTCTGGCAAGCCGCTCAGGAAGTCGAAGACATTCGCGCGGTCGCCGAGCGCAAGCCACTGGTGAAAAAGCCGCAACAAGGGCCCGATGCGATGGAGCGCATCCGCACGGATACCTATGTGGGAATGGCGCTTTCCAATCTGATTGGGTTGGCGATCATAACGACGACCGCCGCAACCCTGCACGCGAGCGGGGTTACCCGGATAGAGACGTCCGGCCAGGCCGCAGAAGCGCTCCGGCCACTTGTCGGCCCGTTTGCATTTTCGCTGTTCGCCCTTGGAATTATCGGCACAGGTCTGCTCGCTGTGCCCGTATTGGCTGGATCGGCCGCCTATGCGGTGGCCGAAGCACGGCGATGGCGATCTGGGCTCTGGCGCAAACCGAAAGATGCGCCGTTTTTTTATGCGACCCTGACACTCGCAACGTTCGTTGGCATCGCCCTGAACTTTTCGCCTGTTAATCCCATTCGGGCGTTGTACTGGAGCGCGGTAATTAACGGTGTCGTCGCGGTACCTGTCATGGTCATTATGATGCACATGACGGCCAATCGAAAAGTCATGGGAAAATTCCGCGTTAATGACGGATTGCGCACCATGGGCTGGATATCCACGCTGGTCATGTTTTTTGCTGCGCTCGGAATGCTGGTGACGAGCGTCGGCCTTGTTTAGCAGCAACTCTTCGCGTAGCCGTCGCCCCGGCAGCAGTGAAGCTGGTTTGGAAACAGTGTCCGATCTACGATAGGAAAGTACTTACCGGGAGATGCCATGGGGCGAGAATGAGCGTTGGGACCAACCGGCGTGATGCCCTTACCGTTGTGGCGTCAGGACTGCTTGCTTCCGGCCTGGCGAGCCCGGCCGCTGCCCAAGGCAGCACAAGCATCATGGCCGAGGCGAACGAGGCCGACTACCGACGCGATCCCACGCGCTGGGGCTCGGCCGAGATGGCAGCGCACTTTCCCGGCTTTAAACATCTCGATATGCGGACCAGCGGGGCCATAATTCGGCTGCGCCACGGCGGTTCGGGCCCGCCGTTACTGCTCGTGCATGGCAATCCGGAGAATCACACCTGCTGGTACAAGGTCGCCGGAAAGCTCGCGCAGCAGTACCACCTCATTCTTCCCGATCTGCGCGGCTATGGCGACAGCTCTTTGCCCGATGCAGGTCCTAATAATATCAACTTCAGTTTTCGCGAGATGGCGCGCGATCTCATCGAGATCATGGAGCAGCTCGGGTATCAGCGCTTCATGATCGCAGGGCACGATCGGGGCGGACGCACGACGCACCGCATGTGTCTCGACCACCCCGAGCGCGTCATCAAAGCCTGTATCATGGATGTCGTGCCCAATTATCACGTGTGGACGAACATTACGAAGAATTGGGTCATTCGAACCTGGCATTGGGGCTTCATGGCTCAACCCGAGCCATTCCCCGAGCGCCTCATCAGCGCGGTGCCGGCAGAGTATTTTCTCAAAAGCCGCATGATGATCCGGGGCGGCACCGGCACAGGATTTCTAACGGATACGGCGATCAACGAGTACGTTCGCTGCTACACGCTGAAAACCATCACCGGGTCCTGCCGCGACTATCGTGCGACTGCGACCTGCGATTTCGAGATGGACACGGCCGACAAGGACAAAAGAATCGATATGCCGCTGCTCTTGCTGTGGGGCGCACGCGGGCAGCCACCCGAGCGCGCCAGCGAGTTCCTGGACGTATGGATGCGCTATGCATCGAACATTATTTCCCACGAGGCTATTGAGTGCGGCCATTACATTCAGGAGGAGGTGCCGGACAAAGTCATCCAACACTTCACGAGCTTCTTTAAAGTCTGAAATTCAGAAAAGAAAAACTTCCCATGCAATACCGCAAGCTTGGCCGCAGCGGCCTGAATGTATCTTCCATCTGCCTCGGCACCATGATGTTCGGTGGGCCGACCGATGAAGCAACCTCGGCGCGCATCGTCGCAAAGGCACGCGCGGCCGGCATCAACTTCATCGACACCGCAGACAACTACAATAAAGGCGTCTCCGAGGAGGTGGTCGGCCGCGCCATTTCCAAGGACCGCTTGAGCTGGGTGCTTGCGACAAAGCTCGCCAACGCTATGGGCGACGACCCCAACCGGGGCGGGTTATCACGGCGCTGGGTGCTGCAGGCCGCGGATGAGAGTCTCAAACGCCTGGGCGCCGATTACATAGACATCTACTATTTGCACAAGGAAGACCATGCGACGCCGCTGGAAGAGACCGTGCGCGCAATGGGCGATCTGACGCGCCAGGGCAAGATCCGCTATTTCGGCATCTCGAACTATCGCGGCTGGCGCATTGCCGAAATCTGCAACATCTGCGACCGGCTCGGCATCGATCGGCCCGTGGTCAGCCAGCCATATTACAACGCGATGAACCGCATGCCCGAGGTCGAGCACATCCCGGCCTGCGACTATTACGGCCTCGGTGTCGTGCCGTACAGCCCGCTCGCGCGCGGCGTACTCACCGGCAAATATGCCCCCGCTGGCGCGCCCGGCAAGGACACGCGGGCAGGGCGCAACGACCCGCGCATGATGCAGACGGAGTGGCGGTCCGAGTCACTCAAGCTCGCGCAGGAAATAAAGCGGCACGCGGAGGGCAAAGGCTTCACTGCGGGGCAGTTCGCGGTGGCTTGGTTGTTGAACTCTGCTTTCGTCTGTTCGGTCGTCGCGGGGCCCCGGACAGAGGAGCAGTGGGACGATTACGTCCGCGCGCTCGGCTATCCCTTTGCGGCAGACGATGAGGCATTGATCGACCGTATGGTCATCGCCGGCCATCCCTCCACGCCGGGTTTCAATGATCCCGCTTATCCGCTCGAGGGACGCAAGCTGCGCAGCCCGAGTTGAGCGAACGGCACAGCTAAAGACGCAGCAAGAAAAACAGCATGGGGCCGCGCGTCGATTCAGTCCCCTGGGATGAGACGCTGCCCACGCGCGTCGATGTTGTCGTGATCGGCGGCGGCATCATCGGTGCCAGCACGGCGCTGTTCCTGGCGCGGAAGGGCGTATCGGTCGCATTGTGCGAGAAGGGACACATTGCCCACGAGCAATCGAGCCGTAACTGGGGCTGGTGCCGAAAAATGGCGCGCGATCCGCGCGAATTGCCGCTGGTTATCGAGAGCCTGCGCATCTGGGAGCGCATGAACGAGACGGTTGAGGCCGAGACCGGCTTCCGCCGTTGCGGTATCATGTATCTGGCGGAAACGCGGGCCGAGCTCGCGCGCTTCGAGGACTGGCTCGGGCAGGCGCGCGAGTACCAGCTGGATACCCACATCATTGGAAGCGCTGAGATCGCGCGACGCTTGCCGGCCATGGGCAAGGAATACGCCGGCGCGTTTTTTACGCCGAGTGACGGCAAGGCCGAGCCGCAAATCGCGGCGCCGGCGATCGCCCGCGCGGCGCGTCGCCATGGCGCGATCATACTTGCCGGTTGCGCCGTGCGCGGCATCGAGATGGCGGGAGGACGCGTCGGGAGTGCGGTGACCGAAAAAGGCCCCATCGCCTGCGGCTCGGTGGTGTTGGCCGGCGGCGCCTGGTCGCGCCTGTTCTGCGGCAATCTCGGGATCGAGCTTCCGCAACTGAGCATTGTCTCGTCGGTGATGCGCACCGGGCGGCTCGATGGCGGACCGGAAATATCGGCTGCGAGCCGGCGGTTTGGCTACCGCAAGCGCATGGACGGCGGCTACACGGTCTCGACCGCCGGTCAGCGGCTGGTGGATCTTGTGCCCGACACCTTCCGCCTGTTTCGGCATTATTTGCCGGCGGCGCGCATGCACTGGAAGAAATTGCGCTTTCGCCTTGGCCGCCGGTTTGTCGACCAATGGAAGATGCCGCGGCACTGGAAACTCGATTCCCCTTCGCCATTCGAGCACGTACGCGTGCTCGATCCCGCCCCGGACCGCTTCGTCATCGAGAGCGCGCGCGCCGGCATCGCCGAAGCTTTCCCGGCATTCCGCGAAGTTCCTGTCGCGCAAAGCTGGGCCGGCATGATCGATGTGATGCCGGACGCCATTCCGGTCATTTCCGCAGTCGACAAAGTGCCGGGCTTCTTTATTGCGACCGGATTCTCCGGCCACGGCTTCGGCATCGGACCGGGGGCCGGCAGGTTGATCGCTGACATGGTGATGGACGCCCCGCCCCTTGTCGATCCTACGCCATTTCGCCTGTCGCGGTTCTCGGACGGCTCGAACCCAAAACCACACCCGCTCGCAAGCTGAAGCTGTCAATTACGGGTTTGCCAATGCTCTCAGCGCCGCCTCGAGGGCGATCGTTATTTGCGCGAGCCAGGTGAAATTCAGCTTGTCGGGAGTATCGCCGGCGCGATGATAATAAGGATAGCGGAGTGGACCTGTGTCGGTTGCCATGACCGCCTGAAAGCCTTCCATCCAGAAGGACCAATGGTCCGAGCTCCGAGCTCCCGGAAAGTGAGTAGGTAGCGTCACAGGAACGCTGCGCAGGGTCTCATTGGTGCTGAGTAGTTGCGCAATTTGCTTGAGCAGTGGGCGCGAGGAGCGATTTCCCACAAGCGCAAGAAAATTTCCTTGCTGTGGCAGAAAATAACCGCCAAGCGAGAGCCATTGCGCGCCCTTGTGCGGCCGATAACATCCGAGCATTTCAAGCCCGACCATGGCGATGACGTTGTCGCCTCGCCTTCGGCATTCCTTGGCGTAAACGCGGCTGCCCATGTAGCGCGTGCGCGTAAATGGGCTCTCCTCGTTCGTGAATGCGATGAAACGCATGGTGCGCGCGGGCCTGCTTCCTGCAAATGCACGCGCCAATTGAAACAGCGCCGCTATTGCCGAAGCATTGTCGTTTGCACCTGGCGAATTCTTGTGCGTGTCGTAATGAGCGCCGACCACCACGATCTCGTCGCGGCGCGTGCTGCCTTCAATCTCGGCGCCAATGTTCCTGAAAACGCGATTCCGCGCGTTATACCCTTGCAGAAAAGGCGTGCAGCCCATGTCATAAAACGAACGCTCGCAAAAATCCGCACATTGGGCAAGCGCCGCGTAATGGTAGAGATTTCTCGGTCCGATCTGGATTGCAAGGAAATCGACATCGCGCCTTAACGCGTCGATCGAACGTTCATGCTCAGCGGCCCAATTTGATTCGATAGTCGACCCGGCGCTCGATGCAGATCGTGTGGCCATTGCCTGCGCTCAACACGCACATCGCATTGTCTGTTCCACTCATAAATCAGGTAGGGTGTGCAACGGCGCGCGGCATGGGCTGACAGCGTGCGCAAAATCGCGACGCGCCGTTGCGCACGCCGGACGATTTCGCCACGCGATTTTTGCATACCCTACACGTTTGTGACGCAGTCAGTCTAATTAGCCACTTGAGACGGCGAAGTTCCTTTTTCACACGTTTGCGTGCACTCAGAAAACGATTCAAGGCATTCGTCAGAGTCCGCCGCAAACGAGCTTTTGTCGGTCTCCCTCCTAGGCGCTTTCCGGTTGATGCTGCACGCGATCACGTCTCTAAAGCATGACAGACATTTATTATCCGGCGCCAAAGTCGGAGCCCATTCACGACAGGTATCTCTGCAGTACCTTGCCACGTTCAGGCTCGTATCGATGCATTTCGTGCGTTCAGGCTTGTCGCCGTCAGCCGTTGAAGAATAGCGCTCACAAACGGAACTCACGTATGCCCTGTGCAACTCTGCACAGGTCTGCACGCAAGATGCTCGTCTTCCGGCAATCTGGGTACCGTCGCTTAGACCCGCGCGGTCCAAGCGCTTCAGATTTTCCTGGCCTTCCGTGTTGCCAAGGGCGGCTGCCTTTTCGAACCACGTCCGGGCAACTTTGATGTCGCGCGGTACCCCTTTCGCGTCGAGATAGAGCACTCCCAGATTGTTCATGGCTTTGGCGTCACCAAGTGCCGCAGCCTGTTCAAACAAGCTGTTGGCTCGCGCATAGTTCTTTGCAACGCCGGCACCGGCGAGATGCAACCGCCCGAGAGCATTGAGCGCGGGCGGATACTCGAGCACTGCGGCCCGCTCGTACCAAAATCTGGCCTCCGACAGGTTCTTTGATGTGCCGCGGCCGTTCTCGAGCATGGCGCCGAGATTGTGCATGGCGGCTCGGCCGTTGAGAGCGGCTCCTCTCACATACCACTCCTTTGCGACCTGCAGATTCTGCGGTCCACCCCGTCCGCTTTCGAGCAGGGCTCCGAGATTTCCCATGGCGTCGGCATCGCCCAGCTCGGCCGCGTTTCTGTACCATCCCCTGGCGCGCGCGTAATCTTGCGTAACACCCAAGCCAGCCTCGCTGAATTCCCCGAGCGCATTCATCGCGCTGGCGAGACCTTGCGCGGCTGCTTTTTCGTACCAGCTTGCGGCAGCAACCGGATCCCCGGTCTGCCTGAGCAGATGCGCAAGAGAGCTCATCGCGGC
>DATCJI010000303.1:0-2540 GCA_036562835.1 Xanthobacteraceae bacterium
CGAGCATTACCTGCCCCGCATTGGGGCGCAGCAGGCCTCCTATGATGTTGAGCAGCGTGGTTTTTCCCGATCCGTTCGGCCCGATGATGCCGGTAATCGTCCCTCTCGGCACATCGAGGCGGACCTTGTCCAGCGCAGCAATGCCTCCGAACGATTTGCTTACGCCCGCGACGCGCAACATCGAGTGTTATTTGTTTGTGAAACGCGCGGGCCGTTTTTCGATGAACGCGTTCATGCCCTCTTTCTGATCGGCGGTGGCGAAGAGTGCGTGAAAAACGCGACGCTCGAAGCGCAATCCTTCGGCAAGCGAGCTCTCGAAGGCGCGATTGATCGCCTCCTTTGCGGTCATGACGGATAGCAACGAGAGGGACGCGATGGTTTCGGCGACTTTCAGAGTCTCCTCGGTCAGGCTCGCCGCGGGAACCACGCGCGCGACGAGGCCGGAACGCTCCGCTTCAGCGGCATCCATCATGCGCCCGGTCAGCACGAGGTCCATGGCCTTTGACTTGCCCACGGCGCGCACAAGCCGCTGCGTTCCACCCATGCCTGGAATGACGCCTAGCTTGATCTCGGGCTGCCCGAATTTTGCAGTATCCGCCGCAATGATCATGTCGCACATCATGGCTACTTCGCAGCCCCCGCCGAGCGCAAACCCTGCAACCGCGGCGATGATCGGCTTGCGCACGCGGGTGAGGCGATCGTAATCGGCCGCGAAGTCGCTCATGTTGGCTTCGTGATACGACTTCTCCGACATCTCCTTGATGTCGGCGCCCGCCGCGAACGCCCGTTCCGAGCCGGTTAGGACGATGCAGCCGATGCCCTCGTCGGCGTCCAACCTTTCCGCGGCGCTGAGCAATTCGTTCTTGAGCTGCTCGTTGAGTGCGTTGAGGGCCTGCGGCCGGTTGAGCCGAATGAGCCCCACGCGTCCGCGTGTCTCGACGGTTATGGTCTCGTAATGCATTCCGCTCTCCTGACGGATGTCAGATGTCAGACCCGTAGGGTGGGCAAAGGCGCGCGCACTCACGTCTGTCCGCGTGGGCAAAATCGCGTAGACGCCGTGCCCACGCGGATAGGCCGGGGGCGATTTTGCCCACCCTACGTTTTCTCATCGCTGGCACACGGGACAATGATACGTGGAGCGGCCGCCCTGCACGATGCGCCTGATCGTCCCCGTACAGCCGCGCCGCCGGCATGGCTTTCCTTCGCGGTCATAGACGCGGAAATTGTGCTGAAACTCGCCAAGCGCGCCGGTGGTCTGACGATGGTCGCGCAGCGAGGAGCCGCCCGCCGCGATGGCTTCCTCGAGCACCGCCTTGATCGCCTCGACCAGCGCCTGCGCGCGCTCGTTGGGCCGGCCTGACTTAGTGGCGATCGTGGAAGCACGCCGCCTGGGGGACAGCCGGGCACGATGCAGCGCCTCGCACACATAGATGTTGCCGAGCCCCGCAACCACGCGCTGATCGGAAAGCGCCGCCTTCGCCGATGTTTTCTTGCCGCGGCAAAGCCGCGCCAGCCGTTCGGCGTCAAAAGCGTCAGCGAGCGGCTCGGGACCGAGCGCGTTGAGGAGCGGCTCCGCCTCAAGCTCGCGCGGCGGCACGAGTTTCATCATGCCGAAGCGGCGCGGGTCGTTGAACGAGATCACCGCCCCCGACGACATGTGAAAGATCACGTGATCATGCGCTGCGTGGTTGGTACGCGGATGATGATAGTTGCCGGGCACCTGCTTGCTTCCTCGCGCCACCCGGAACGAGCCGGACATGCCCAGGTGCATCATCAGCACTTCTCCGGAAGCAAGCTCGGCGAGCAGATATTTGGCGCGCCGGCCAAGGTGGCGCACCGTCTGCCCCTGCAGCCGCTGCGCAAAATTTGCGGGCAGCGGCCAGCGCAAGTCGCCGCGATGAGCGACCACCTTGCGAAAGCGCGCATGCTCCATGACCGGTGCAAGCCCGCGGCGAACCGTCTCCACTTCAGGCAGTTCCGGCATGCGTTGCGTTCCTCGGCGCGCCGCGTAGGATGGGTTGAGCGCAAGCGAAACCCATCGATCAGATCGTGCCATGATGGGTTACGGCGCTGCGCGCCTAACCCATCCTACAACGCACACATAGCGGCCCTGTGCGCCGCGCGCTATGGTCGTTGAATCGGAACACTAAGGGCCGGTCGCGATGCTCACACGCGAGCAAAAAACTGCGTTTGATTTCGAGACACGCGTGCCCGGCAAGCGGCAGGCGCAGGTCGACGCGATCTTCGCCGATGTAGCGACGCGCTACGACCTGATGAACGATCTCATGTCGGGTGGTCTGCATCGCGCCTGGAAGGACGCGCTCGTTACCGCCGTCAATCCGCCCAGGGATGCGCGCGCGTTCGCGGCGCTTGACCTTGCAGGCGGCACCGGGGACGTGGCGCTGCGCATTGCCGCCGCCGCGGGCGCGGGCACGTCATGCACGGTTGCCGATATCAATCCTGAAATGCTCGCGATAGGCAAAGCACGCGCCGGGGAGCGGGGCTACGACATTGCATTCGTGGAAGCGAATGCCGAGGCG
>DATCJI010000309.1:0-5086 GCA_036562835.1 Xanthobacteraceae bacterium
TGAAGTCGCCCGGATTGGGGATCTCCGCCTCAAGGGCCACGTAGTTCCAGGTCGGCCCGTGAAAAATACGCTCCACCTCGCGCGCATAAATCGCTTCGTCGGTGTAGACCCAATCTGGAATTTCGGTGAGGTCGCCGGGCCACACATACTGCCGTTCAAGCAATACCGGCTCACGTTCGCTTTGGACGCTTGCCTTCCCGCCGCTGCGCATATGCATCATCGCGTCTGTGGTCATGTTTCTTGCCAGCAGAATGCCCCAGTTTGACAGCTATAGTTCGGCTAATCAGTATAGCTGCCCACTAAAAACATGCGAACGACATTCTGCTGGAGCGCTCGGGCATTCCGGTGCGCCCTTTGTCAGGCAAGGAGCTTTCGATGAGACGTCGCAGATTCCTGCGACAGGCGGCCACCGGGTTGCTGGCCGGCGCGGTGACGAGCCCGGCGCTCGCACAGAGTAATCCTGCCGTGCGGTGGCGCCTGGCCGCGAGCTGGCCCAAGAGCCTCGATACGATTTTCGGCTCGGTCGAAGACCTGTGCAAACGCGTCGGCCAGCTCACTGACCAGAAATTCACGATCCAGCCGTTTGCCGCAGGCGAGATCGTTCCGCCGCTGCAAGTCATGGATGCAACGCAGGCGGGCACCGTGGAATGCGGGCATACGCTTGCCGCATTCTACATCGGCAAGAACCCGGCTTACGCATTCGATTCGGGCGTGGCCTTCGGATTGAACAATCGGCAGCAGAACGCCTGGATGTATTACGGGGGCGGCCTGGAGCTTCTGCGCGAAGTCTATCGCAAGAACGCGATGGTCCAGCTCCCATGCGGCAACGTCGGCGTGCAAATGGGCGGCTTCTACCGCAGGGAGATCAATGGCGTCGATGATCTGAAGGGTTTGAAATTCCGCATCGGAGGCCTTGGCGGCACCATTTTGGCCAAGCTTGGCGTGGTGCCGCAGCAACTAGCGGCCGGAGATATCTACTCTGCCCTCGAGCGCGGCACGATCGATGCCGCGGAATGGATCGGGCCCTACGACGACGAGAAGCTCGGGCTGCACAAGATCGCGAAATTCTATTACTACCCGGGGTGGTGGGAAGGCTCGGCGATGATCACGCTGATCGTCAATCAGCAACAGTACGACGCACTGCCGGCCGGCTACAGAGATGCGCTTGATGCCGCCTGTGCGGAGCAGAACCTCCTGATGATGGCGAAATACGACGCAAAAAATCCGGAGGCGCTGATGCGGCTCGTCGCAGCAGGCGTACAGCTGCGGCAATTCCCGCGTCCGGTCCTCGACGCCTGCTACAAAGCGACTTTCGAGACGTACGACGAGCTCGCCGCCAAAAGCGAGGATTTCAAGAATATCTACGCTTCCTGGCGCAAGTTCCTCGCCGACTCCAATCTCTGGTTCCGCATCGCTGAGAGCAATCTCGACAGCTATCGCTACATCATGTCCGCACAGCGGTAATGGCTCGCCTCAGCCGCTGCCGAATGCAACGAAACAGCCGCCGTGAGCCATGACAGCGTGACAGGGCAGGGTATAGGCGCCCGAGTCAGGCGAAAGGAGGACGCGCGGCACCTGCATGGCCGCGCCAGCTTCGTTTCGGACATGATGCTCCCAGGCCAGAGCGAAGTCGCTTTCCTGCGCAGCCCGGTTGCGCACGGGCGCATCATGCAGGTCACGAAGCCGCCAGACAGTGAAAGCTCTGTGTTCGTCCGCGCCGACCTCGATACTGTCGCGGATATCGTCGCGCCCAATACGGTTCCCGGCTATCGCATCTCGGCATGCCCGCCGCTTGCGCACGGCAAAGTGCGTTTTGTCGGCGAGGCGGTGGTGATGTGCCTGGCCCCTAAACGGGCACAGGCGGAAGATCTCTGCGAACAGGTAGAGATCGAAATCGAGGAGCTTCCGCCCCTTGTCGATGTGCACGCCGCGCGCGCCGACAACGAGCTTCGCGTGCATGAAGAGTGGGAGGACAACAAATTCCTCACGCTCAAATACGAGAGCGGGTTTACTGACGAGAGCAGGGATGCGCCGGTCGTGGTCAACCGCGAGTTGTCCCTTTCGCGTCAGGCGATGGTACCGCTTGAAGGCAAGGCGGTGCTCGCCCATTGGGACGAGCGCGCGGATCAGCTCATGGTCTACACCTCGACCCAGGTTCCGCACATTATCCGCGTGGGCATCGCGCAATTTCTCGGGATTGATCAAGGGCACGTGCGCGTCATCTCGCCCGACGTGGGAGGCGGCTTCGGATACAAATGCGTGCTGCATCCGGAAGAGCTGTGCGTTGCATGGCTCGCGCTGAGATACCGTCGGCCATTCCGGTATATCGAGGATCGGCGCGAGCATTTGGTCGCCGGGGCCAATTCGCGCCAGCATCATTACCGTCTTACTGCCTACGCGGATACGCGTGGGCGCCTGAAGGCCCTCGATGCAGAGGTGGTCATCGACGGAGGCGCTTACTCAAACTGGCCGTTCACGGTCGCGCTCGAGCCCGGACAGGCCACGGGCAATCTTCCCGGCCCCTACGATTTTCGCGGGTACCGCTGTCGCACGGAATGCGTGGCGACCAACAAGCCTGGTTTCCTGCCGTATCGCGGCGTTGCGCGCACCGGCGTCTGCTTCGCAATGGAGCTGATGATCGATGCGATCGCACGCGAGGTGAGGCGCGATCCGTTCGACGTCCGTTACGAGAACCTCGTTCCGGCATCGGCGATGCCATACGACAATGTCGCGCGGAAGCACTACGACAGCGGCGATTATCAGCAGAGCCTGAAGCTCGCTCGCGAAAAGCTTGGTGCTGAGGCCTGGCGGGGCCGCCAGAAAAGAGGCGAGCCGGATGGCCGCCGCATCGGCATCGGCTTTGCCACGTATTGCGAGCAATCGGCGCACGGTACCAGCGTCTTTTCCGCCTGGGGCTTGCCGATCATCCCGGGATACGATCAGGCAACGGTGCGGGTAACCCCTGACGGCGGGCTCGAGGTGCGGGTTGGTGTACACTCGCACGGGCAGGGCATGGAGACGACGCTCGCGCAAATCGCGCATGAGATCACCGGGATCGAGCTTGCAAGCGTTCGCGTGGTGCACGGCGATACGGGTGTCACTCCGTACTCAACCGGCACTTATGCTTCGCGCTCGATCGTCATGGCCGGCGGAGCGGTGGCAAATGCCTGTAATGCCCTTCTGCCGCGTTTCGTGGCCATCGGCGCGCACCTTATGCAGTGTGCGGTCGCCACCGCCCATTACGAGAAAGGCGCCATTGTTGGGCCGCAACGCGCGGTGAGCCTACGCGAAGTGGCAGAAGCCTGGTATTTGCGCCCGGAGCGGCTGCCGCCCGATGTGGATCTTGGTGGACTCGAGGCCACCGTCGGGTTCCGTCCTAAAAAAGATACAGGCGCTTTCTCTTATGCCTCGCATGCGGCCGCGGTAGCCGTCGATACCGAACTCGGTGACATCGAGATCCTTGATTACGTCATCGTCGAGGACTGCGGCACTCTGGTGAATCCCATGGTGGTTGATGGGCAGACCTTGGGCGGCGCTGCGCAGGGCATCGGGACGGCGCTGTATGAGGAAAGTCCGTATGACGCGAATGGCCAGCCGCTCGCATCCACCTTTGCGGATTATCTGTTGCCGGGTGCCACCGAAATTCCGGCCATGCGCATCTTTCACATGCAAACGCCATCGCCTTATACGGCATTCGGCATCAAAGGCATGGGCGAGGGCGGGGCAATCGCCCCCCCGGCGGTGATCTTCAATGCGGTGAACGATGCGTTGGCGCCGCTTGGGATCGAGCTCACGCACACTCCGCTTACCCCCCGGCGCCTTCTGGACGCGCTCGTGCACGCCAAACCGAAAACGCAGGAGAGCGCAAGTGTGGATGCGTCATGAAGGCCGCACGGCTCGATTATGTGCGCGCCCATGACGCAAACGAAGCAATAAATCTGCTCGAGCAGAACAGCGGCCGTGCGCGGCTGATCGCCGGGGCTCAGTCCCTCGGACCCATGCTGAACCTGCGCCTCGCGCGCCCGCAGCTATTGATCGACATCGCCCGGATCGAGACGCTGCGACAGATTGAGGATCTCGGCAACAAATGGCGCATTGGGGCCGGAGTAACCCATGCACAGCTGGAAGACTGCCCGCTCGGCGGCGCAAACTTGTTGAGCGAAGTCGCCGGATCGATTGCGTACCGCGCCATTCGCAATCGGGGGACAATCGGCGGCAGCCTTGCGCATGCCGACCCTGCTGCCGATTGGCCGGTTGCCTTGGCTGCACTCGGAGCAAGGGTCATTTTACGAAGCGGCCGAGCCACGCGCGCCTTCGCCGTTGAAGAATTCATCCTTGCCGCTTTCACCACCCCGCTGGCAGACGATGAGATCATCGAGTCCGTCGAGGTACCGAAACTCTCTTCTTCGGCTCGCTGCGCCTATTACAAGTTTTCGCGCAAGACAGGCGACTTTGCCGAAGCAAGCGCGGCTGTCGTGCTCGATCCTGAAGCAGGGACGGCACGGCTCTTCTTGGGTGCGCTGCGCAGCACGCCCGTGGCGCTCGCGAGCTTGGCTGCCATGGTTGCCGCGAAAGGGGAGAGCGCCGCAACCCATGCCAGCGTGACTACGGCTGTGGCAACTACAATTCCCGATCTGGATCCCGTCGAGCAGCGCATGGCAACTGCCGTCGTGACGCGGGCAATTGGCAAGGCTTTGCTGGCATGATGCCGCTGACCGTCAAGGTGAACGGCCGTCCGGTGAGCGCGATGGTCGAAGCGCGCATGCATCTGGCGGACTTTTTGCGCGAGCATTGTCGCCTCACCGGGACGCATCTCGGGTGTGAGCACGGTGTATGCGGCGCGTGCACGGTGCTGCTCGATGATCAGCCCGTGCGCTCCTGCATCACATTGGCCCTCTCGTGCGAAAGCCAGGAGGTGCGGACGATCGAAGGCTTTGACGCCGATCCGGTGATGGAGCGGCTGCGCGAGGCCTTCTCGCGGGAACATGCGCTTCAGTGCGGGTTCTGCACTCCCGGCATGCTGATTTCAGCGCGTGACATCGTACAGCGGCTTCCGGATGCAAATGAAGAGAGGATCCGACGCGAG
>DATCJI010000331.1:0-2396 GCA_036562835.1 Xanthobacteraceae bacterium
CATCGTGGTCAAGGGCGAGGAGGGTTGGGTGCGCCGCGTGCGCGTGCGCGCGACCGAAATCGAGACCCCCGACCGCGCGAGCGTAATCATCCCGAACTCGGAGTTCATCACCGGCGTGGTCAAGAACTGGACGCGCGCCAATACGCTCGGCCGCGTCGTCGTGAAGGTTGCCGTCGCCTACGACAGCGATCCGGCGCGGGTGCGCGACATCCTCAACGAGATCGCGCGGGCCCACGCGGAAATCGTGCAGTCGCCTCCCCCTTCCGCATTTCTCGTCAACCTCGGCGAGAGCGCGCTGGAATTCGAGCTGCGCTGTGTCGTGTTTGACATGGCGAAAAGCCTCGCGGTGAAAAGCGATCTGCACTATGCGATCCTGGCGCGGTTCCGCGAGGCCGGGATCGAGATCCCCTATCCGCAGCGCGAGCTGCGCTGGCGCGAGCAGGCAGCGGCTCAAGGAAACGGCGCCGCCTCGCGACCGCACACTGCGTCAGAGATTCAGCTCACGCCTCCGTCCTGAGCGCTCGCGCTCGGCTCAGCCCTCGTGGCCCTTGAGCAGCGAGCCAAGATTTTGCAGCGAGCGCACCACCACATTGCGCCGCATGTCCTTGTCGCTTTTGCCGTTCAGGTAATTGGTGACAGCGTGACAGACATCCTGCGCCAATCCGGTTGAGGGCAGGGGCTGGAACAGCGGCAGACTGTCAAGCTCATCATCCTCGTTGTCGATGACCACGAAGCGTTTCACGCGCGGGTGGGCTTTCAGCCACGCCTCGATTTCCTTGCAGCGCGGCTTCTTTGGCATGTCCGGGATCACGTCCATGAACGGGATTCCCCAGTGCCTGGCGCTGAAAAGCCCCGCGGGATCGTACCGCCATGTGGAAGCCAAAACGACCTTCGCTCCGGTGCGCTCCACCAGTCGCTTGAAGCGCTTCAACAGCTTGGGATCCACAATATAGGGAAGCTTGCGCGGGTTCGGCGTCTTGCGGCAGTTAAGGACGCCATCGATATCGAGAAAGATCACTTTCACGGGCCCACCCGACCGGCGATTTGCCTCACCCGCATAATGGCTGAAACGGCTGGAATACGACAATAGCTTCGGTCGGCGAAGACTCTGGATTATTTCGCGTTGCTAAATAGATAGAGCGCTGGATCGCTGCAGGCCAGTTCCGGAACAATCCGTTGTGACGGCGTGCGGTTCGCAATGGGATGAACGCTCATGGCAAAATGTCTGAAACTGCTTTTCTGCGCTGCAGTGGCTGCGGCACCCACCTTCCTCCTGATGAACGGCCAGGTTCTTTCGGCGCCGACCAATGAGGATTGGCGCACGCTCGCAGTTCCAGATTTGGGAACCCGGGTCCAATATCCGGCCGGCATCTTCTCCGTCCCAGACGGCAAGCCGGAGAAAGGGGTTGGCGAGCGTCTGAGCACCGACGATGGCCGCGCCACCCTTACCGTGTACTCGCGCCCGAACGACGCGGATGAAACGCCCGCGACCTACCTGTATCGTCATTTGCGCACGCCGCGCACACAATTGCACTACCAGCGGGTCACGCCCGCGTTCTTTGCCATCTCGATGGTCAAGGAGGACACCATCTACTACAGCCGGTGCAATTTCTCGCGCTCCGGCACGCGAGCTATTCACTGCTTTGATCTGGTCTATCCGGCGCGCGAGAAGACTGCCTGGGATGGCATCGTCACGCGCATAAGCTTGTTGTTGCGCCCGCTGCAAAGGCAAAGTGACTGAGGTGGGCACGAATTTTCATCCGGAGTTCGGGTACTTTTCTGCCACGCCGCGCTTGCGGCGGGAGTGGCGCGTCGCGCTTGCGGCATTTGCCTGTGGCGCCACACTCGGCGCCCTCGCAATTGTTGGTGTAAGCGTGAGCTATCGCGAAGCCGACAACGCCTTCGTGCCTGGCGTGGCGACCGAGGTTGCTGCCGGCGTGCAGACAGCATGGAAGGAGACTCCGCCGTCCCCACGAAAGACGGAAACCCCGGCCTTGCGAAATTCGACTGGTGCGCCCGGAGCGGATGAGAGAATCGCAATGCCGGCCGAGCGTCCTCCCCAAACCGCTCACGCAGATGCCGAGAGTAACCTTTATGCCGCAAGTCACTCACCGCAAGAAGCCGCGGCGCGCAGGATAACGACGGAACCGGATCTGCTGCCCAAGCCAAGGCCGATCAGAGAGTCTCTGGCGCGCAAGCAGGAGAGCATGCCAAGGGACGATGGCTCAGCCTACGCGCGTAGCAACGTATACAGACGCACCCTGTTCTGGGATTGGTCGAGATAACCCTTCTTCTGGATTGCCGCTCTCTCCTAACGCCTCATCCTGAGGCGCTCGGCGCACGCGCCGAGCCTCGAAGGATGCGGCCCGTGTGGAGGCCATGCATCCTTCGAGGCT
>DATCJI010000415.1:0-2130 GCA_036562835.1 Xanthobacteraceae bacterium
CTTCCGAGCTCAGTCGCGTACGCATCTTGCAACTCCGGGCTTCGTCGAATGCGCAGATCGCCGTCCGCTGAAACAGCATCTGCACAGTGGATGTTGCGTCACCTCCGTGGGCGGGACCATCAGCAAAAACCCGCAAACGCAAATGGAGCTTCTCGCGTCCAGCGTCACGTCGCCCCGGCGTCGGGCTCGCTCGCACGAATGGCTTGAGCACGAACACCTCGAGCTGCTCGCCCCGTCTTACTGGCCGCGACAACGACCCTGACTCTCACGTGCCATTGGTCTACTGCGTTCGGGCCGTGAGGCGTGGGTTTCAGCGCGGGGCCATGAAGCCGCTAGAACAGGCCGTGTGGCGTGGTTTCTACAGGCCACACCCAAGCTCAGCCCGAGAGGAAGACGCAGAATAGCGTTTCCCGCCTGACCGTCTCACGCACCAGCCGCCGTCGATGAGCCGGGGCCACCTAGGGGTGGCAGACCCCGATCGGGCTTTCCTGCGCTAGCGGTACGGCCTCTCTGCGCCAGCTTGTTCCAGAGGTAAAGCTTGGAGGGTTTACCGGACGGCAGGTTGCATCGATGGCGCGGGATCTCGCCATTGCGTAGCTCGACCCCCGGAGCCTCACCGGCGGCCAGGCCCAACCGGCCGATGCCACCCCCCTTTCACATGCCCGTTGCCGCCCGCCGATAAGATGGATGTCGGGGTGCACAGGAGGAACGTCGTATAGCCGTCGCGGGCTCTGTGGATTTCGTTCTGCACCTCAATCTGTCGCGGCAGGTGCGGCCAATCGGCGATCACTGTCATAACGCCATTGGCGCGCGTGCCGATCAGGATGTGCGTCTTATAGTCGATCGCCACTGGCTCTGGCATAGCTTCTGGCCTTTCGGTCCGGGCCAGGGGCATTTGCAGCTCTAATGACCCGGAAATAGTGCTCGGCGAATTGATAGCAGCGCTCCATCTCGATCTCGTCTCCGGCGAGCTGGGCTTCCCGCGCGAGCGCCAGATACCGTTCGTAATTCTGCCGCGCATTGCCGCCGCCGTTGTGCGAGCGCGCCGGCAGCGGCCGCTGCGGGCCATTCTTTCGTCTCACGTTGTGGTTCACGGGGTCAGCCATTCAAAGAGCGCGCTGCGCGTCCCTCGCAGGCTGCCATCGCTGCATGCAAAGCTGCAGCGTGGCCGGATAGATAGAGAGGGTTGGGCGCCAGCCCCTTAAGGGGTATCGGCGGGGCCAGCACCCCGCATGACGCGCACAAGATACATAGGAAGGTCGCTCGGCTCCGCAAGAGGGCCGAGCCAAACGTGCGCATTGCGAATGTGGATGCAGTGGCCCGCGCGTTCCGCGCCGCGAGCCATCCGGGATCGTCTGCGGCGGGGCACATTGTATCATCCGCGACGACTGGGATCCGGTACTGGGCAGATTGGGTTGAGCTACGCCCCGCCGACCGGGATGACGGATCGTTGGTGTCGGCCACCTGCGCTTGGCTGCAGCTGCACTATGCCCAGAACAAACACAACGTGAACGGGGGCATCGCCGCCTACGAGGACGCCTTCGACAAGGCCGGCATCAAGCACGAGCTATACCCAGCAAGCCCTCAACGGCGACGCCTCGGAGGTGGCCGCCGCGACATCACCTGAAACCGCACGGTCGCGCTTCAGTTGGGGTCGACTACATTTATCGAAGTCAAGGAACAAGGGAAGGCAACTCCAATGACGCGCGTTAACCGCCCATATGTCGGAATTCCGACCTTTCTGCGCTCGCGGCATGAGTCGGAAATCGATGCGTTGAAGGCAATGATCGCAGTTCTCGGTGTGCCGTTTGACGAAGGCTCGCCGTTCCTGCCTGGCTCCCGTATGGGGCCGCGCGCTCTGCGCGAGCAGTCTTTGCGCTTCGCCGGGCGCTCCGGGTTCCACGATATAGCGACGGGACGGGACTATCTGCGAGAAGAGGTCGAAGGCGGCCTGATTGCGGATATCGGCGACGTCGACGTCCATCCAACAAACCCGGAACGCACCTTCGCCGGACAGACCGACATGGTCCGTGCCGCGATCGGTGCCGGCGCAATGCCGGTGGTGCTCGGCGGCGATCATTCGATTACGTTCGCAACTGTGCGCGCCTTCGCCGAGCCAATTCACATCAT